>NC_003106.2:1790402-2091853 GCF_000011205.1 Sulfurisphaera tokodaii str. 7 | reverse complement strand
ACCCCTTAGTTACTATGGTTAGCTAACGTTCTTTACTCAGAAAGTTTCGGCAAAAATCGATATTATTCCTCCTACTATTATCAGTATTCCTCCTACTATTGTCATAGTGGACGGCATTTGTGCCAAGAAAATATATGCAAATATAATTGCGAAAACGGGGTCTAAATAGCTAAGTACTGAGGCGAGTTGGACGCTGATTTTAGTTAACGCGTCGTACCATAGGAAGAGGGCTAAAAGGGTGTTAACCAGTGCTGCTACCAAGACTATTATAGCCGTGTAAAGCGTGAACGAGAACTTAAACGCGAACAAGAACGGGAAGGTAAGCGCGCTAGCTATTATGGTTTGGTAGAGCACAAGTTCCTTGGAGCTGACGAGCTTAGTCGAGAGCTTGCTGGTTACAGCTAAAATGCCGTAAAAGAGGCCGCTGAGCAACGCGACATATATGCCTAAATTTAGGCTCATTTCGGTGGGATCGAGGATTAGTATTATCCCGCCGAAAGCTAGAAGGATCGATATTAACTTTACCCCGTTTATCCTCTCCCCTAAGAAGTGCATGATTATTGTTGCAAATATCGGCCCCGTATAATACAGTAATATTGCCTCAGATACCTGAACTAATCTTATAGAATAAAACAGAAATATCCAGTTAAGGGCTAATGATAGGCCTGAAAGTAATATTGTAATTTTCAGCAGGAGCTTTGGTCTTATCTTCTTTACTATTGGGAAAAGGAAGAGGGAAGTGAGAAAAACCCTGAAGAATACGAAAACAGGTGACGGCAAGTCTGACAATAGGGCCAAGATCGGTATGCTGCCCCATATCACAGTTGTAACTATCATTTCGACTATCCCTAACCTCTTCATTGCTCATGCCCTGGTGAATGCGACGACGTAAGTCCCGCTGTCCTTTCCAGTGGGGTAAACCTTGTAAACTGAGTCGAGCTTCAGGCCAAGCATAGATGATTCTGCAATAAATTTATTTAAAGATACTTTTTTCTCTTCTATGTATGCTACGCCCAAAAGGAGCGACGTTAACTCCAAATAGTAGAAGTTTAAGAATGCATCTTCTACTCTATCAATTGTTATTTTATCCTTAATGTTTTTGAATATTTTAATATAAATTCTTGATAGTATGCCGAGCGAAATATCAATATTTTTGGCGTTAAAAGCTGACAGTAGTTCTTCCCTGAACTCGGCTAACGGGATGTCGAGCAGGTAACCCAAGTGGTGCCTAATTACATTCCTCTTTCTCTCCCTTTCTGAAGAATAGTCAGCTACGAACTCGTCCGAGACTATTAGCGTCCCGCCCTTCTTTAGTTTATTAGCGACCAGCCTTAGGAAGCCCTCAATATGATGAGAAGAGCCGAAAGATATAATTGCGTTTACGCCGTTTGGCACTTCATCTAATACTTTAAACGGCGAAAGTTTCTTAAAGAACTGAGAATTTTCTATGCAAGTTATGCTTAAATCTGGTATAATTTCTTTAAGCATAGCCTCATGATATGCGGGGCCACAGCCTATGCTGATCACGTCTTTTATGTTCCTCCTTTCTAGCTCGTACGCGACGAAAACTGCTTGCTCCGCATAGCCTGGATGCAGCGGCTCATAGATATAATATCTTACTACATCTATGTTTTTTTCGAAATTAGTAACAGAAGATCTTTCGGCTAATCCTAAAGAGTTTAAAGAGTTAAATACAACTTTAGGTACCGTTAAAGTCCCAGACAAGGTCTTGAGCTCAGCCGATAATACGTCGAACAGCAAGAGATCGTCATTCTGCAAGTGGCTTGCGTCGTGATCATTTATGGTTGAAATCGCAGTTGCTAATACGTTGTTATTTACCGCTTTGCTTTCCAACAAATCCCTATATTTTTCTATTTTTATTTCCTTAATATTTCTATATTCAATTTTAGTGATACTCTTTTCGGAGAAGTACTTCATTGTTACTATTGCTTCCGCCTCTCCCCCTACTGCCGCATAAACGTGGTCCACGCCTCCATAGAACTTAACCGTTTTGCCTTCCCACACAAACTCTGGACTTTCGAACGGCCCAACTATCATAGCTCCCTTAATTACGTGAACTAACTCAACTGGAGAATTGCTATGTGCTTTAGAATATCTAACCGAACCGCCGTTTAGCTTCATCAAGTATACTTCTATATTGTTGTTTCGTTCGATTAATCGAACCTCAGACCCCTCATCCTTGACGACGATATCGTAAGTTATGAGCTCGCCAAAGGTAACACCTAATGCGTTGGCTATGCTCCAAAGGGTCGAAATATTGGGAGATATTTTACCGTTCTCTATTTCCCAAAGCGTGGACTTTGATATTCCTGCCATTTTTGCCAGTTGCGTTACGCTAATTCCCTTCTTTTCCCTGATCTCCGTTATTCTCTTGCCTATAGGATACTCCACATTAAGGTTTTATTTTTCAAACCTTAAAAACTTTACTTCACCGGACATCTTACGTTAAATAACGCCCGTAATGTTTTATATTTCGAACAAAAGGCAAAAGCCTAACGTCTTGAGGGCGTCGACTTTAGCGATTCGCGCCGTGAAGAAGCTTACAAAAGTAACGGGAGTTCGTTAAAGAACTTTGCAGTCCATTTACTGTCTTATTCGGAAGAGCTCAACTGCCCATTACGTTTATGCTTATATGCTTGAAGGGCCTCAATAATTATTATACTGACGTTATCCATCATCTAATCTAAGGAGCCTGCTTAGCTCGCAAGATATGGGGCACACATCAAGGGCGGAATCTCAGCGGCCCTCAAGGCAGTCCCTTAACAGCTCGGGGGCACCTTGGCAGGATAAGGATTCTCCTTCGACCCCTTTATTTCTTACCCATGAGAGTGTCCAATGCGTAATTAACATAATTTCATAGTAAACAAGTATTACAGAATCTAACTGCAGAATAAATATTTAAGTGAAAACACATCTAGATTATATCATGTATTAAACTCCATATCAGAAAACCTCATTAGGAAAAACTCCCTTAGCCCTAGTTATCGAAAATTACGAAATTATTTGCAATTACATTAAATAAACTGATTTTATATTATAATACTCTTAGTAATTAAGTGAATTTAATTCTAAATAAAGGCGTTTTATAACTTTTTACTTTATTTAGTTATTCATATTAATTACGCATTTGACACTCTCTCGTGAATTTCCCTCTTCTTGCTTGGTATTTCATATTTTCCTTATCTGTAATAGCATAATATAGTTCTCGGTATTCCTAACTTATTATATGAAATACTGTTCTACATAATCTTTTATAATTTTTCTTCTAGTTTTTTGATCTATTTTATCTATTTTAACGCCCATTGAACGCCTTCCTATGGAGTATCTATATTTTATTAATAAGATAGAGTAAAGCGTTAAATAAAAATTCGTCAAGCGTTCAATTTAAGCCTTTATATAGAGAATGAAAAAACGTGAAATTTTAGGAATAATGGGCCCACGGGGACTTGAACCCCGGACCACCGGGTCTCTCCTCTCCAGCTTTAACTCATCCCCTTATATAGGGTCGTAAGACCCGATGAAAGCTGGAGCCCGGCACTCTACCTAGCTGAGCTATGGGCCCTTTACCGATCACTTCTAAGATATGATTAGTGGTTTTACAAAATAAACTTAACTCATATTTGTGCGGAAATATTTTAAGTTCTCTTTAATTCCCTTATATTGATTAAGTTGAAATGGGATGAAAGAAGAGTAAAGATCGTTGAAGAATTAAAAAAACAAGGAATTAATCCATATCCACAAAAATACGAAATTACACATACTATAGTAGAAATAAAGAAAATAGCTTCAGAAAGAAATGATAAGCCACAAGACCCTTTCATGTTTGACATTTCCACTGCTGGAAGAGTAGCAAACATAAGAAGACACGGGAAAATTTCATTTGTTGATATTTTCGATGAAGGAGAAAAATTACAATTACAGCTAAGAGTAAACGAACTAGGCGAAAAATATGATAAATTTTTTGAGATTGTTGATAGAGGTGATATAATTGGTGTAAAAGGAGATCTTCTATATACTATAAAGGGCGAATTAACACTTAGGATAAAAGATTATACAATGCTTGCAAAATCATTAATAGAGCCTCCAGATTGGAGTAAACTGTCTCCAGAGTTTAGGTATGCTCATAGATATGTTGATTTTCTGTATAACGATAATGCTAGGAAAGCTATGGAGATTAGGTTTTTAATAATTAGACTGATTAGAGAGTACCTCTATTCAAAAGGATTCATAGAAGTTGAAACACCGATTTTACAGCCAGTTTATGGAGGTGCATTAGCAAAACCTTTTAAGAGTCACGTAAACTATCTCGAGGAAGATTGGTATTTGAGAATTTCTCTCGAACTATATCTTAAGAGATTTATAGTAGGTGGTTTCAATAAAGTTTTTGAAATAGGGAAAGTCTTTAGAAATGAGGATATTGATGTAACTCACAACCCTGAATTTACTCTAATGGAGTTATACTGGGCTTATGCAGATTACAACGATATTATGAGATTAACAGAAGATATGCTACAATATGTGGTTAAAAGTATTTTTCACGATACTAAAATTAAGTATACCATAAGCGGTAAAGATTATGAAATAGACTTCTCACAATTTAAAAAAGTAACAATTTATGATGCTCTTTCAGAAGCTTTAGGCAAAAATGTTGAAAACGTAAGTGATGAGGAGTTAAAGAATTTGATGGATAAATATGGTCTGAAACCTAGGGGTAACATGTATATTAGGGGTTTAATGATAGAGAAACTATTTGATAAATTAGTTGAGCCTAACTTAATACAACCAACGTTCATTTTAGATTATCCCATAGAGACTACACCATTATGTAAACCACATAGGAGTAAACCAGGTTTAGTTGAAAGATTTGAGTTATTTATAGCTGGAATGGAGCTTGCAAATGCCTATACTGAGTTAAACGACCCTATTCTTCAAGACAAATTATTCAAACAGGAACAAGAGATGTTTAGAAGAGGGGATGAAGAGGCTCATCCTTATGATGTGGATTTTGTTAGAGCTTTAAGCTATGGCATGCCTCCTACTGGAGGACTAGGTATTGGTATTGACAGACTTGTAATGTTGCTCACAAACAATTATAGTATAAAAGAAGTTATACCTTTCCCAATGCTTAGTAGTAAAATTATTGAAGAGGATTGATAGAAAGTAAGATCGCAGATATAAAGAGCATTGTAATTATGCCTTGAATAAGATATGATGTTTTTTCATTGACTCCTAATTTTTTAAGTAACTCGTTAAACACCTTTCCTCCATCTGTTATTATTAATGGTGCTCCATTAAATAGTGCTAAGCTGAAGTTGATTGTAAACATCCAGATTATAAAATCTAATAGCGAGTAGATAAAGGGAGGGAAATAATACGTAAGGTAAACTCCCAATAAATGTTGAGGATCTGAAATATTAACGCTTACATTTCCAATACTTCCATTAGGAAATAACAATGTAAGTGTTTGTATTCCACCTCGATGTAAATAAGTTTCAAGTTGTGTTGAAGTATGAATTGAATGTCCATCAATGCCAAGGATAATACTATTAACTGGAATTGAGGAGTTATATGCTGGATAATTCTTAAGCTCTCCTACAATTTGTAATCCTTGTGATAACATTGGTGGCAAATATATTGCCAAGGGGAAGAATATTGCAGCAAGAATTAGATTAACAGCTAATCCTGCTGAAAGTATCTTAAGTCTCACTGAATAATTTGATGAGTTATATTCTTCTTCATCAGGCTCTACAAATGCTCCAGGGAAAAAGATAAGGAATAAAAATCCACCACTTCGTACTTTCACATTGTTAGAAGTAGCTGATACTGCATGAGCAAGTTCATGTAGTGTAACTGAAATACCTATAGCTAAAAGAATATATGGTAATTGATTAATACCTATAGTTACGCCAGGTATTACAGGCTCTAAACGTAATTGTGCTGACTGTGGTGCTTTAGGTGATATAAATTCACTGATTACATAGAAGATTAGGGCTATTCCAGATATTAGTGATATTATTCCAAGTCCTACTCCAATTTTTTCAAAGAGCTTATACCAATTACTTCTGGCTATTTTAGGGAACCATTCACTTCTTGTATTTTTTCTCCATAGTAGTAAAAATGGGTATATTTGAAATCCTTTCCCTTCAAGTTTTTTCCTTAATAGATACATTAAACCCCAAAAAACAATTAGTGAGATACCAAATACTTCTGCTGTATTCACAAAATATAAGGAGTAATCTTAACTATTAAATAGTTATGGAAATAGAGTATAGTCGGGAGCATTGGGAAATATTAAAGAACAAGAGAGAAAGAGCAATAGAAATATTAAGACAAATTAAAAGCCTTGGTATGGAAGGATACATATATGGCTCAGTAGCCAGAGGTGACGTTAAAAAAGATAGTGATATAGATATTATAATTTTCAATCCAGATATGTTAAAGATAGAGCTTATTCCTCATCATCATAAATTCATAGTTCAAGCGACACCGAGTTCAACTCCTAAAGCTTATATTTCCCTAGATGAAGAAGAGAAGGAAGTAATTTCATTTCCTTTAAATAAATTGAAGAGAAAGGAAATAGAATTTTACTATTTCGGTGGGATCATTTCACTGGAAGATCTTCTTAAAGGCAAGAGAGTACCTGGAGTTAACAAAGACTTAGAAATAATTATTCCGACTGAAAAAGGACATATACAAATTCCTCTTATAGGAAATGAGGATTATGCTGTTAAACTATTAAAAATATCTCATGATACTATACTAGAAAGGGAGAATTTATTAGAAAAGAGAGAGGAAAGAGGTCATACTGGTGTCTTCCTAAAATACGAGTTAGGTGACGATGAAAATTTTGAATTTGCTATTAGAAACCTAAGTAAAAATAATAAATTTTTCAGGAGGATGATAAATGCTTAACGGAAAGATAGGTAAACTTACTATTGAAAGTAAGGATATAATACAAACTCACATTAAAGAATTAAAGAGATTCACGGTTTATGTAAATAACAGAGAAGTTGGATTAGCATTTTATTTTGAAGGAAGGGGTTATTATTTACCTTGGCTAGAAATTGATTACACCCCATGGCTTAGAAAAGAAGGTATTGAAGATGAATTCTTTAAATTTATATATAACTTCTTACCAGCTGGTGGGAAATTATTTGTAACTTATGTTAAGGATAAAGAGACTAGAGAAATGTTACTTAAGGGTTATTCACCAGTAGATACACCTTTAGGGTTTTCCTTACTTAAGGCCGGGTTTACCTGGTTTAAGGATTGGTATTATCCAGAAGGTGGTAATGAGGGTTCGCCTAAATTACAGGCTAACAAACCATTAAGTAAGGATGAAGAGATAAGACAATTAAGACAACTTTTAGATGAAGTTAAAAGGGAGTATGTTAGAAAGTTTATTGAGAGTAAGCTTGCTTAAGGGTAATCCAGATATAGGTCTTTATAATTTATTTTTACCAAAAGGCTGTGAATTATGTAGACTAGGTGGTAAACTAGTTGTTTATATAACCGGAGAATGCGGAGATTCATGCTATTATTGTCCAGTTAGTTATGAAAGATTTGGAAAAGATGTTATGTTTGCAAATGAGACTCATGTTTCTTCACTCCTAGACTATATTTATGAAGCATATAGGATGAATGCCTTAGGTGCTGGGATTACTGGTGGTGATCCTATTCTTGCTATTGATAGGGTAGTAAGTCTCATTAGGTTATTAAAAGATGAATTTGGAGAGGAGTTTCATATTCATTTATACACAAGCGGAAGATATGTAACTAATGATGTACTACGTGAACTGGACAAAGTAGGATTAGATGAAATAAGATTTCATCCAGTAAAGGAGGAGTATCTTAAAGCTGTAGAAAAAGCACTTAAATACAGTTTTGATGTAGGCCTAGAGATTCCTGCAATACCTGGAGAAGAAGAATATGCTGAAAAATTAATAAAATGGGCTATTGAAAAAGGTGTGAAATTTGTTAATATTAATGAATTAGAGCTTACAGAGAGAAACTATCAGCTTCTTAATGCTAGAGGTTTTAAGATATCGCATGGTGTGGCTGGTGTAAAAGGAAGTTTTGAGTCTGCTTTACGTATTCTACGAAAATTTGAAGATTCTAAAATAGCCTTGCACTATTGTAGTTCAGTTTATAAAGATATCGTAGAGACTAGAACTAGGTTTTTAAGGATTATAAAATACTCAGCAAAGCCTTATGAAAATTATACTGGTGAAGGTACAATAGTTAGGGCAATAGTAAAAAGTAAAGAAGACTTATCAGATTACGGGGAAAAAGAGAGAGAATTCTGGAGTGTCTCTCCAGAATTTGTCAACGTAATTAATGCTGATGAAATTTGGCTCGTTGAAGAGCATCCAGACTCGAGAAGACTAAGGATTTCTGAAAAGTTAGTTTATTCTAAATCTAAGTAAAGCTATCAGTCCAGTGAGATTTCTTACTTCATAATAGATAGGAGAATCTTTAGGAACTATCAAAACTCTCCCGTTTTTATTTTCTACTTCTTCCATTATCTTCTCAATTTCCATTCTCTCTTCTTCATCTGAAGATAAAAGATCCTCAATTACTAGCAATTTATCTACAGCACCGTATTCTGCACTTTTCTTAACTTCCTCCTTTCCATATGCCACTAATCCAGTGTTTTTAGCCAAATTTTCCATTATTTTTTCCATTATCTTGGTTTCTTCTGAAATTTCGTAATCTCTGCTGATCTGATCTATTATATCTCTTTTCAAAATTTCATTTAGTCCACTTCTTGTAGCTGAGGATACACTATCTACGTAAAGTTTTATATTCTTTAAAAAATTGGATACTATTTCCTTAAAAGGCCCTGGTCCTGCAAGTAATACAACTTCTATACCTAAGGATTCTGCATAGGAAAGTACTTCATTAGCAACTTCTTTCGCATTATCTTCTATGATATTTTCTTCTTCCTTATTTGGGGTTCTTAATGATTTTTCCGCTAGTATCCTTATACCTTGCTTCATTGGAAGTGCAATAAGATATTCATCAAAATCAACGAGAACTATTAGCATCTTTAGATGTTTTTCCTCTTGCCTTTTTATCTTCTCGATCTCAAATTTATTCCAATGATCTTTCTCTATTACAATTTCATCTCCAATATCAAGGTTTATTGTATGATGAGAACCTTTTATTCCGAATCTCTCTGGTGCATCTAATATTATCCCATGAATTCTGAGCCTGCTTGTAAATGATTGAAATTCAGTATATTCCACTTGTAACTTGATAATCATTGGTATTCTTCTGCTTTCTCTTCCCATACTAACGTCTCTCGTAGTTTTTGCAACTACTCTATCACCTTTTTTTAGTATAATGTGTAATATCCATAAATCATCCTCATTCTCTATATGTAATTTCATTATCCCCTTTTTATCATCAAACTCTAAAATCTTCATAATACATAATTTATACGAGAGATAGTGATAATTATAACTAATGTAGATGAAAATGACCTACCAAAAGTGTATGAAGTAGAAGTTGAGAGTTTTGAAGACCCTTACCCTTATTCTTTGCTAAAGGCTTATTATTATTTGTCACGAGAATTATTTTTAGTAGCCAAGCAAGGAGATGATATAGTGGGATATAGCCTAGGAATAATTCAATTTGGTTATCGTGGTCATGTGGTATCGATAGCAGTAAAGAAAGATTACAGAGAAAAAGGGATAGGTTCTCTTCTTTTGAAAGAGCTAGAAAAGAGATTTAAGGAATATAAATGTACTCATTCATATCTAGAGGTTAATTTCAAAAATAAGACAGCGATTGAATTCTATCACAAACTTGGTTATATCATAGTAAAACTTCAGAAAAACTATTATGGAAGAGGTAAACATGCATTTATAATGGTTAAAAGCTTTTCTAAGGATAAGAGCTTCGAATAATTAAAAATAAATCTTATCTTATATACTAATTATTTATGATTGATAATTTCTTTATACTTGACTTCTCATATGATGTAGTTGAAAATAAACCCGTTATTTATATTTGGGCTATTGATAAAGAGGGTAATAGGGTTGTATTATTAGAGAAAAAATTCCGTCCATATTTCTATGCGTTGGTAGATGATAACTATAATATTGATGAAATTAGAAAAGAGATATTAAAACTTAGTAAACCATACTCGCCGATTACTTCAATAAACGTAGAAGAAAAGAAATACTTTGGCTCACCTGTAAGGGTTTTAAAAATAGAAACAGTAATTCCAGCTTACGTAAGAGTATATAGAGATGAAGTAGCAAAAATTAAAGGAGTAAAGAGTGTTTTAGAGGCAGATATTCGCTTTTACATGAGATATTCGATAGATAATAATCTAAAGCCTTTCTATTGGATTGAGGCTGAAGTGGAAGAAATAAAAGAGAATAATTTTAGAGTCAAAAAAGTTTATGAATTAAAGAAAATAAATAAGCTTTATGAGGATAAAATACCAGAGCTTAAAGTTTTGGCCTTTGATATTGAGGTTTATAATAAATATGGTTCTCCCAATCCAAGGAGAGATCCTGTTATAATAATTGGAGTATGGACAAAAGAAGGAGGTAAACAATTTTTAGCTGATAAGTATGATGATTTAAGGGCTATACGTGAATTTATTAATTTTGTACAAACCTATGATCCTGACATTATTGTAGGATATAATATAAACAATTTTGATTGGCCCTATTTATTAGAAAGGGCAAACATAAGAGGAATTAGATTAGATGTAGGAAGGAGAGTTAATGGTGAACCGTCTCAAGGAGTTTATGGACATTACTCGATTACTGGGAGGTTAAATGTAGACTTATATGGTTTTGCGCAGTCTATACAAGAAGTAAAAGTTAAAACTCTCGAAAATATAGCAGACTATTTAGGTGTATTACCTAAGGAGAAAAGAACAATTGTGGAATGGTATGATATTCCGAAGTATTGGGATGATGAGAAGAAACGAGATATATTACTTAAATACAACTTAGATGATGCAAAATCTGCGTATCTTTTAGGAGAAGTATTCATACCCTTTGGGATTGAACTAACTAGAATTAGCGGATTACCACTAGATCAACTTTCCATGGCTAGTGTTGGCCATAGAGTTGAGTGGTTATTAATGAGAGAGGCATATAAATATAATGAACTTATTCCAAATAAAGAGGAGAGAGAATATGAGAGTTATGAAGGCGGTTTAGTAATCTCACCATTACCGGGCATACATGAAGATGTTTATGTACTAGATTTCTCGTCAATGTATCCCTCAATTATGATAAAATATAACATTGGTCCAGATACGCTGGTAAAGGGAGAATGTGAAAATTGTTGGATCTCTCCAGCGGGGCATAAATTTAGAAAAGATCCTCCAGGATTATATAAAAATGTACTTGAAAAACTAATACAAGAGAGAAAAGAGGTAAAGAAGTTAATGGAAAAAACAATGGATGAGTATGATAAGAGAGTGTTAGATGCGAGACAAAGAGCTCTAAAAGTAATGGCAAATGCCTTTTATGGTTATATGGGTTGGTTGGGTGCAAGATGGTACAGTAAAGAGGGTGCAGAAGCTGTTACGGCTTGGGGAAGACAAATAATATCTGAGTCAGCAAAAATTGCTAAAGAAAAAGGTTTTACAGTAATATATGGTGATACTGATTCTATTTTTGTTAAGGGAGGAGGGGATATTAATTCATTAATAACAGAAATATCTTCCAAGTTCGGGCTAGAAATTAAAATAGATAAAATATATAAAAGAGTATTCTTTACTGAGAATAAGAAACGCTATGCTGGATTAACTGAAGATGGTAAGATAGATATTGTTGGGTTTGAAGCTGTTAGAGGAGACTGGTGTGATTTAGCTAAGCAAGTTCAAACTAATGTGATTGAGCTAATTCTCAAATCTGGAAAGGTTGAGGATGCAATAAAATACGTTAAAACAGTCATATTTGATTTAAGAAGGTATAACTTTAGAATAGAGGATTTAATAATATGGAAGACGATCGATAAAAACTTAGATGAATATGATGTTACAGCCCCTCATGTAGTTGCAGCTAAAAAAGCGGCAAAGGCTGGATATTTAGTGTCTAAAGGTGTTAAGATAGGTTACGTTATTGTAAAGGGATCTGGAAAAATTTCTGATAAAGCTGAACCATACTTTCTGATTAAAGAGAAAAACAAGATTGACGTAGAATATTATATAGATAAACAAATAATACCAGTTGCAATGAGAATTTTAGAAGGGTTTGGAGTAAAAGAAAGTTCACTTAAAACTGGTGGCGTAGATATTTTGAGTTTCTTTAAGAAGTAAATAAGTCTGTCATAGTTAAGATTTCTACGTTTTTAGGTCTCTTTGAGATTCCTCCTATTCTTGCCCCTACTAAAAGTTTAATATTCTTTGCTGAAGCTAAATCTAATAGACGTTGAGTTATTACACCATCAAATATTATGTAACTAATATTTTGATTATCAGTTAAATTCTCAAGCCTTTGTACGATATCTCTGACCTGAATCCTCTCTATGGGATTCCAATTTTCATCAAACATTATTCCTTCTAATGTTCCAGGCAACTTTTTAATCTCTTCGATAATATGTTGAGGTATCTTAATTGTTATTTCTTTTATTTGCTCGGGAGTAGTTGGTTTCGAAACAACTATTGGGGGTTGGCTTTCTGGTGCTAATGCTTCTTTTAATGCCTGTTGAGCTTCTTGCTGTTTCTTCATATATTGTGCTACAGTCATCATATTTGCTAATGATTTGTTTATCTCCTTCCCAGTTAATTCTTCTACTTCTTTTCCCGTAGGAGCTCTAGCAACATAATCAATTTTTACATTATTTGCTAAAAGTTCTTTGAGTATTAAGTCTCCACCATGATCTCCGTCAAGAAAAGCTATAACAGTCTTCTTTTGCTTAGCAAGATCTATTATAGTCTGAGGTATTTTTCCAGTAGCCCCTTCTATTGCTATTACATTCTTATATCCATATCTTAATAGATTAATGACGTCAGCTCTTCCTTCTACGATTATTAACTCTGGGTCTTTATCTACATCTGGTCCTGCAGGTAATCTGTCTGGACCATATTCTATTATCTCTCCTGTCTTAACGGCTGATGATATTTCGTAAATTACCTCTTTAATATCTAATGTCTTTTCTTTCGTCCATGTACCTAGAATCTCTTTGGCTCTATCAATAATTTTCTTTATTTTTTCTTCTCTTATATCTTGGATTTCCACTAGCTTGAATCTTGCATTATATGGACCTACTTTATCTACATTTTCTACCATTGCTGCTATTAATGCTGTTTCTATTCGGTCTAAGTTAGATGGTATTATTATCTCTCCTTCTGTCTTGTTTTTGCTAGTATTTATGTTAACGTAAATTCTTCCGAGTCTTCCCTTGTCTTGCAATTCTCTTAAATCAAATTCTTCTCCGAATAAGTTTTCTGTTTGTCCAAATATTGCCCCTATTACATCCGGTTTATCTACTATTCCTTCTACTTCAAATTTTAAGACTATGTTATATTTCATTTTTTCACCTTGTTACTCCTTTTTCAAGTTCTTCTACGAGAAGTGTGAATTCGGTTTTTGATTCTAATTTTTTCCTAATTGGATCTAATATTTCATTTAATTTTCTCGCTGTAGCAAGCTTTAAGTCTAATGGGTGTAATTTTCCTTCTGAATATATCTTTTCTAGTTCTTCATATGATTTAAATTCTATATCTCCACCATATTTAATATCCCTTTCTACTTTTAATGTAGCATTATCTTTAGCGAATATTATATACTTGTTTATTTGTAGAACTGGATTATCAATTACAACTCCTTTTGGGCAATAAGCACTTCTTAATTTTGCTTCAACGACTTCTGGTGGATCATGTACAAATATAGCAGTTTCTGGTTTGGATTTACTCATCTTTACACTAGCTAAGTAATCGTCTTCTTCAACGCCTTCCATTCTCTGCCCCCCTTGTAATCCTATAAGTAGAGGAGTGTGTATAGCAATTACTTTCTTTTTTCCTAATTTGTCAGAAACATCTCTAGCTAACATATGAGCCTTTCTTTGATCAGTTCCGCCTAATGCTATATCGAGATCTTGATACAATATATCAGCAACTTGCATTGCTGGATAAATTAGTTTTGAAGTATCAAGTTCGGCTTCTTCAGCTTTTCTTCCCATTATGGTTAAAGCTCTTTTCATTCTAGCTAAACTAGTATTTTTTGCAATTCTTATTACTAAAGCCCAGTAATTGCTATCTTTAACTAAGTCTTCAGCATAAACAATTCTAACTTTGGACATATCAACGCCGTAAGCATTAAGAACTTCAATAGCATATTGCCCAGCAAGCTTAATCTTATCTAGATTCCCGCCAAGTTTATCATTTATCCAAGCATGCCATGTAGCTACTAATATAGACATATCTACTCCAACATCAACTAAGTCCTTTAACTTCTGTGCCCAAATTAACCAGCCTATATGAAATAACCCACTAGGCTCAAAGCCTATATATCCTTTTAATTTTTGATTCTCCTCAAGCTTTTTTCTCAACTCATCTATAGTTACTATCTCTGCTGTGTTTTTTGATATAATTTTAATTTTTTCCTCTACATTCAAAGTAAGTATCCCCAAAGTTAAAGAGGCAAAAGCAATAAAAAATTCTATTCCTCAATTAGGAACTGTTTTAAAAGAACAACAATTGGATGAGTCTTACCAAGTTTTCCTTCAAGATCATTTATAATAATCGAGAGATCAATGTCATTTTCAATAGCTTTTTCTAGTAATGCTTCACTAAATTTATAATAATTAAAGAATTCATTTTCTGTTACGGAATCATCATCGTTGAATAGCTTTATATTATTACTACTACTACTTTCTTTTATTAGTGAAAAGAGGTATTCATTAACTATTTTTTCTATGCATTCAGAAGTATAACAATACTGAATCTTATCAAGTATAGAGAAAAACCCAGGTGGCATGGAATATCAGAGATAATTAATAAAAAAGTGGTAAAAAAGCTATTATTCTCCCATACTTTTCACTAATACTGTCCTAGTTCTAGGTCCATCAAATTCGAGTAAAATTATTCTTTGCCAAGTCCCTAGATCTAATTTTCCTTCTATAATAGGTACTACTCTAGAATTTCCAATTATTGCTGAAATTACATGAGCATGTCCATTATTATCTATAATATTATGTTCAAATTCACCATCTGGTGGAACTAATTTCTTAGCCCAGTTCAAGAAATCTTTCATTAACCCGCTTTCAGCTTCATTAATTATTATAGCACAAGTAGTATGTTTAACTATTACATGAGCAATCCCATTATTTATTCCCTTTATAGCTTCACTTACTTGCTCAGTTATGTCTATGCTATCAAATCTACTTCTCGTTTTTACAGTGAATTCTTTTGAAATTATCTTCATAAGCTAATATTTAACTAACTAGAATATATGGATTTAGAAGGAATAGCAAGAAAACTTTACCCAGATAAGGATGAAATTAGACGTAAACTCATAGAGGAAATAGAATTTTATAAAGGCAAAAATTATCCTTTGAAAGAAAAAATTGTTGAGGCTATAATTAAAGAAGTAGAAAAATCAATAAATATAAAGGGAGAATTTTTTGAATTTCCAAGAACAAATATTAAGGCTGGTGAAGCTGGATTAGGTTCCAGAGGAATAGGAGATCATATTATACACAATAAAATTTTAGAAATTGCAAATTTGGAAGGATATGAAGATGCTAGAATAAATAAGGGAATAATAGCATCAGTAGATGGTATTCACTCTAGGTTAGCTTATTTTCCATTCTTAGCTGCTTTTCATGCTACAAAAGCTGCATTAAGGGATATAATGGTAAAGGGCGCAGAACCAGCAGGAGTAATAGTAGATATTCATTTGTCAGATGATAGTGATGTAGGAATGTTATTAGATTTTGAGGCCGGTGTTGCTACAGTAACCGAAGCCTTAAACATACCAATTCTTTCTGGCAGTACTCTAAGGATTGGGGGAGATATGGTGATTGGGGAAAGAATAAGTGGAGGAGTTGGTGCAATAGGGATTGTGAAAAATAAATACTTTTCAAGAAAAAATATAGCAGAAGGACAATATATTATTATGACAGAGGGTAACGGTGGAGGTACAATAACGACTACTGCAATATATAATGGTTTTTATGATGTAATATATGAAACCCTAAATATAAAAGATCTAGTGAGTTGTAAAATCACTAGTAATGAATTATCTGAATTTATTCATTCTATGACGGATGTAACTAATGGAGGTATTAGAGCTTCAGCTTTAGAAATTTCAGAAAATAATGTGACATTAAGAATTGACAAAAATAAATTTTTATCACTTATTAATCAGAAAGTCTTATCTATGTTGCAGAATTTAAGAGTTGATCCCTTCGGTATATCTATAGATTCTATCTTGATATTTACTGATAATCCTGAATTGGTTAAGAATAAATTAAATTCTGCAGGAATAAGAGCTGAAATTATTGGGAAAGTGACAAAATATAAAGATTATCCAATAATTGATGAAACTGATTCCCCGTTAAAACCTATGTTTAGAGAATCTCCTTATACTCCAATAAAGCAAGTTATTGGTAACTACTCTCCTTATACTGAAGATTACATAGAGAAAAGCTTAGAATTAGCTACTCAGATTGCAAAAGCCAAAAAGGAAAAAGTGTTGAAAACTTTAAAAGGGAGTTAAATATTAGGTGTATCAGTTGATATTTAATGTCTCAGCAACAGCAGTTTAAATACATAGTCAGGCTTTTTGGTCAGGATGTAGACGGAACTATGAAAGTGCCTTATGCTTTAGCAATGGTTAAAGGCATAGGATATAATACAGCTAGGGCGATAGTTTTTAAACTTGGTTTAGATAAAGATAGAAGGTTAGGAGAACTAAGTGATGAGGATATAAAGAAAATTGAAAATTATCTAACAGATAAGAAAATACTTGAAGTGCCAAATTGGATGTATAATAGAAGAAAGGATTATGAGAGTGGTATTGACATGCATTTAGTAACTTCAGATCTTATATTTTACGTTAGGAATGATATAGAAAGAGAAAAGAAAATAAAGAGCTGGAGAGGTGTTAGACACTCGTTAGGGTTAAAGGTTAGAGGACAGAGGACAAGGACTACTGGAAGAACTGGAGTTACAGTAGGTGTGAGAAGATCTAAGGCTGCTCAAGCTGCTCAACAACAGCAAAAGGCTCAAGCTTCTTCTGGTGGTGAAAAGAAACAAGGGTGATTTAAATGGGTGATCCTAAGAAAAGCAGAAGAAAATGGGAAGGCCCAGGTCATCCTTGGATAAGAATTAACTTAGAAAAAGAGCAAGTTCTTATTGGTAAATACGGGCTAAGAAACAAAAGAGAATTATGGCTAGCCCAAACAATAATAAGAAAGTTTAGGCACCAAGCAAGGTCATTGTTAGCTTTACCCCCAGCAGAGAGATCTACAAGAGAAAAACAGTTAATTCAAAAATTATATAGAATGGGAATAATAGAGAAAGATAATGCTACCCTAGATGATATTCTCGGCTTAAATGAAGAAAATTATCTTGAAAGAAGACTACAAACAATAGTCTATAAGAAAGGTCTTGCCAGAACAATATACCAAGCTAGACAATTAATAGTTCATGGGCATATAGCAATAGGTGGTAGAAGAGTCACTTCTCCAGGTTATATTGTTATGAGAGGAGAGGAAGATTTAATAGACTTCTATCCAACTTCTCCATTCAAACAGCATCCTCCAACTCAACAAGGTGAAGAAAATGTCCAGCAGGCGTGAAATTAGGTGGGGTATAGCTAGAGTTTATGCATCTCAGAACAATACATTAATAACTATAACAGATATTACTGGTGCTGAGATAATCTCTAGAGCTTCTGGTGGTATGGTAGTTAAAGCGGACAGAGAAAAACCATCGCCTTACGCTGCTATGTTAGCTGCAAATAAAGCCGCTACGGAAGCATTTGATAAGGGAATATCTGCAATACATATAAAAGTTAGAGCACAAGGCGGTTACGGTTCTAAAACACCTGGTCCTGGTGCGCAACCAGCTATAAGAGCTTTAGCAAGAGCTGGTTTTATTATTGGTAGGATTGAAGATGTTACACCAATACCTCATGACAGTATTAGGAGGCCAGGAGGCAGAAGAGGAAGAAGAGTCTGACGTACTATGCCTATTTCTTTATTAAGTAAAGAAAATAATTCTCTTAAGCTTATCGTTGGGAATTATCCTTTAGAATTAGTTAATTCAATAAGAAGAGCCTCAATTTTGTATGTACCAGTAATGGCTGTAGATGAAGTATATTTTATAGAAAATAATAGTCCTCTTTATGATGAAATTCTGGCACATAGACTAGCAATGATACCGTTTTCCTCTGATGAGGCATTAGATCATTATAGACCACCAGAAGAATGTGCTGAATGTAAGGAAAATTGTGATGGTTGTTATGCTAGAGTATATTTAGATGTAGGAGCAAATGAAGGAGAGACAGTGATGGTTTATTCTAGAGATTTAAAGACTGATGATCCAGCTATAGTACCTATTTCTGGGAATATACCCATTGTTTTATTAGGTCCTAAGCAAAAAGTTACGTTAGAAGCAAGATTACGTCTTGGATATGGAAAGGAACATATAAAATTTAGTCCAGTAAGTATAGCTGTAGTAAGATACTACCCTCATGTAGAAGTTAAGGGAAATTGTGAAAAGGCTTTTGAAGTTTGCCCAGAAGGGGTTTTTGGAATGGAAAATGGAAAATTATTTGTAAAAAATGAAGTTGCTTGTACTCTTTGCGAGGAGTGTATAAAGTATTGTGAAAATAATATCTTTATCTCAGCGGTAGAGAATAAGTACATTTTAGAGATTGAATCTGTAGGAAGTTTAAAGCCAGAGAGAATTTTAATAGAGGCTGGGAAAAGTTTATTACGTAAACTCAATCAATTAAAAAAGCTGGTAGAGGGTCTATAAGATGGTCGCGAGGACTGGAAGTACAAACATAATGGTTAGAAAGCTCATTGATTTACTAAGCAAGCAGAAAAAGCCTTTATGGAAAAGAGTGGCAGAAGAATTACAAAAACCAAGTAGACAACGTCCTTATATTAACATTTATAAAATAAATAAGTATACTAAACCAAATGATGTAGTTGTTGTTCCAGGGAAAGTATTAGGGATTGGAAATTTAGATCATCCAGTTACAGTAGTAGCTTTATCTTTTTCTAAGTCTGCTAAAGAAAAAATAGAAAAAAGCGGAGGAAAAGTTATAAGTTTATACAAAGCACTTGAAGAGGTAAAAGATTTTAAGAATGTGAGGTTGATGAAAGGATGAGTGAACAATTAGTTGTTGTTAATGCTGAAAATCAAATATTAGGAAGAATGGCTACGCATATTGCAAAACTCTTAATTCAAGGAAAGAGGGTTGTTGTTGTTAATGCTGAAAAAGCCATAATTAGTGGGCCTAGGGCTAGAGTTGTAAGAGGCTATAGTTTAATATTCAGTGTAAGAAAATTCCAAAATCCAGAAAAAAATACAATTAAAAGACCAAGAACTCCCATAAATATAGTAAAAAGAACCGTAAGAGGTATGTTACCTAAGAACAAATCTGGAAAAATGATGTTTAAGAATTTAATAGTCTTTATAGGTATTCCAGCTGAATATAAGGATAAACAAATGATAAGATTTGAGGATGCTGATGTGAAAAGATTGAAAGGTAAATATATAACTGTTGGTGAATTATCGAAATTATTAGGAGGTTTTAGTCAATGAGTCAGCAGTCACAAGTTATAATTACTTATGCTAGAAGAAAAATGGCTAGAGCTAGATGTTATATTACTCCAGGCAAGGGAAGAGTATTTGTAAATGATATACCATTAGAAATAATTCCTATGGAAGTAGTAAGGATGAAAATTATGGAACCATTATTATTAGCTGGTGAGAAGATATCATCTTCTATAGATGCAAAAATTTATGTTGAAGGAGGAGGAGTGATGGGTCAAGCTGATGCTGCTAGAATGGCCTTAGCTAGAGCGCTAGTTAAATTCACTGGAAGTAAGGAATTAGAAGAGATCTACAAGGTATATGATAGGACAATGTTAGCTGGTGATCCAAGGCAAACAGAATCAGAAAAATGGATGAGATATAGTGCAAGAAGATGGAGACAGAAGGCATATAGGTGAATTTTTATGATTATTCCAATTAGATGTTTTACTTGTGGTTCCCTTATTGGTGACAAATGGGAACCATTCATAACTAGAGTTTCTAATGGAGAAGATCCTGGAAAAGTATTAGATGATTTAGGTGTTAAAAGGTATTGTTGCAGGAGAATGCTTTTATCTCACGTAGATATTATAAAGGAGGTAATTCATTACACTAGACCAATTTGAGGTGTAATTTATGAGTGAGAAAGAAAAAGAAGGTCAATTAAGTGAAGAAGAGAAGGCAGAACTTCAAAAGTCAGAAAAAGGAGCTGTAATAGAACTATTAGTACCATTGGACACATACTTATCTGCTGGAGTACATATAGGTACACATACATGCACTAAGTACATGGAGAAATTTGTTTACAGAGTTAGGCCAGAAGGTCTTTATGTTCTAGATGTAAGAAAAATTGACGAAAGATTAAGAATAGCAGCAAGGTTCTTATCTCGCTTTACTCCAGAAAATATTCTGGCAGTGACTTCAAGACCATATGCTTTTACTCCGGTAACTAAGTTTGCTGAAGTTATTAGAGGAAGGGCTATTGTAGGTAGATTTCCACCAGGAATACTTACAAATCCTCAATTACCTAATCATATAGAACCAGAAGTTATAGTAGCTACAGATCCTAGAACTGATTTACAAGCTATAAAAGAAGCATCAAAAGTTGGTATACCAGTAGTAGCTTTTGCAGATACTGATGCTAAGGTTGATTTTGTCGATTTCATAATACCAGCTAATAATAAAGGAAGAAAATCGCTTGCATTACTTTATTGGGTCTTAGCAAGACAGATTTTAAGAGAGAGAAGAGAAATACCACCAGAAGGAGAAATTCCTCAGAGAGTTGAAGACTTTGAGACGAGGCTAGTAGAATGATAAGATTACCAGCTGTTGCTGGTGCGTTTTATGAAGGAGAAGAAGATAAGTTAAAAAAACAAATAGAATGGAGTTTTTTACACCCTTTAGGACCTGGGAAAATCCCTCAAGTACCTCCTCAAAAAAGTAAAAGAAATAATCTTTTCTTTATAGTCCCTCATGCTGGTTATATGTATAGTGGTCCGGTTGCTGCTCATGCTTATTATTATTTAGCTTCTGAAGGCATACCAGACACTGTAATAATATTAGGTCCTAATCATACTGGTTTGGGTTCTTATGTTTCCTTGTGGCCTAAAGGAAAATGGAAAACACCTTTAGGAGAAATTGAGATTGATGAACAAATAGCTATGGATCTAGTTAGAGAATCTGAAGTAATAGATATAGATGAAAAAGCTCACCTTTATGAACATTCGATAGAAGTGCAAGTTCCTTTTTTGCAATATTTCTTTGATTCAAAAACAAAAATAGTACCAATAGTAATTATGATGCAAACACCGGAAATTTCTGAGTATTTAGCTGAGGGAATTTCTAAGATTATGCAGAAGTATAAAGATAAAGATATCGTAGTTATAGCAAGTAGTGATATGAATCATTATGAGCCTCATGAAAAGACGATAGAAAAAGATAATATGGCAATAGAAAAAATACTAAGCCTAGATTATAAGGGTTTATTTAATGTTGTTGAAGAAAAAGATGTAACGGCATGTGGTTTTGGTCCAATGATGACAGTATTAATGCTAGCTAAGAAATTCAATAAGAAGCCATATGTATTAAAGCATGCAACATCTGGAGATACTTCTGGAGATAAAAGTTCTGTGGTAGGATATCTTTCAGTGAGGTTCGGTGATTAGTTTACCAATAGCACTATTTGGAATACCACTTAAAGGTGTGAATAATCCAATTCTCGTAACATTTGCGAACACTAATGTAGAAATAATTACTGAGCCCTCTGAATTACCAGATCAATTTTTCACTTATTTTAAGGAAGCTACTGGTTTCGAATGTAAGGTTAATTTAAACCTAAGAGGGAAAATACCCTATGCTACTAAATATGTTTACTTGTCGCAGCTATATTTTCAAGAGGCAATAAAAAAATGCAGTCTTCCAATTTCCAATGAAGAAATGAACGATATACTTAGTATGATTGACGATGCAATTTATAATTCTGAATTAATAAGAGGATTAAGAAGAGCCTTGATATTAGGAAAAGACATCTTATATCGTGACGAAGAAGATCCCGTTCCTATAAACTTAAAGAAATTTAAAATTGAGTTACTTTATAGTTATCCTCTTCCTGATAACTATAACTATATTGATAATTCATTAATTCATTTACTAGGAATTTTACCGGTGGAATTTGCTGAAACACAAGATATAAATTTAATAAGAGTTGAAAACGGACTATGGTTTTCCTTATACTCTATCCCATCTCCCGTCAGATTAGATTGGAAAATAATTTGGGATTTAAATTATGCTAGTGTTATTGAATTAAGGGGTGAAGAACATTTCAATAACTAATCGTAAGATAGAACATGTAGAGATCTGTTTATATGAAAATGTAGAATTTGGAAGTACATTATTTGAGGATGTTACTCTTATTCATCAATCCTTGCCAGGTTTCTCATTAGCTGATGTTAGCACAACTACTAATTTCTTAGGTAAAAAGATGTCAGCCCCTATCATAATTACTGGAATGACGGGCGGTTTACCAGAACTAGGTAAAATAAATGAAACAATAGCCGAAGTAATAGAGGAATTAGGTTTAGGTATGGGGGTAGGAAGTCAGAGAATTGCTATAGAGAAAAAAGAAACAAAAGAAACTTTTTCCATAGTTAGGAAAAAAGCACCAAATTCTCCGATAATAGCAAATTTAGGTGCTCCTCAGTTTGTTAAAGGTTATAGTCTTGAACAAGTAGAAGAAGCTATTCAAATGATTGAAGCAGATGCAATAGCTATTCATTTTAACTCTGCTCAAGAAGTATTCCAACCAGAAGGAGAACCAAATTATTCTATTGAAATTCTCTATAAACTTATTGATATCTCAAAATCCCTTAAAGTTCCGATTATAATTAAGGAATCTGGATCTGGATTATCAATGGAAGTTACTAAAATGTTTTATGAGAATGGAATAAAATACTTTGATACTTCTGGAACAGGAGGAACAAGTTGGGTTTCAGTTGAAATGTATAGAGGGTTAAGGAGAAATAATTGGAAGGCTGAAAGTGCTAAATTATTTTTAGATTGGGGTATCCCAACTGCTGCCTCAATTGTAGAAGTAAGAAGCATTGCGCAAGACGGAACTATAATTGGTAGCGGTGGAGTAAGAAATGGATTAGAAGTGGCTAAAGCGATAGCATTAGGAGCAGATATTGGTGGATTTGCATTACCAGCATTAAAGGCTGCGGTTAAAGGAAAAGAATCCTTAATGAACTTTTTAAAGAAGGTTATATTCGAGCTAAAGGTTGCTATGTTCTTAAGTGGTAATAAAACCATAGGCGAACTTAAAAAAACGCCTATAGTTATTGGAAAAGAATTAAGAAACTGGCTTGATTCTAGAGGGATAAATTTATCTTATTATGATAGTGTTAGAAAGAGAAGAGTATGAGTTTTGAAGATTATTTTAATAGGATAGTCGAAAACGTTAACATAAATATAGAAAAATACTTAAAAGGAGATATACAAGAGTTATATGAAGCTTCTTTTTATTTATTTAAAGCTGGAGGTAAAAGATTAAGACCATTAATTCTAGTTTCATCAGCTGACCTTTTAGGAGGAGATTTAAATAGAGCTTACTTAGCTGGTGCATCTGTAGAAGTTCTTCATACTTTTACTTTGATTCATGATGATATAATGGATGAAGACACAACAAGAAGAGGAATGCCTACAGTTCATGTAAAATGGGGTATACCAATGGCAATTTTGGCTGGTGACTTATTACATGCCAAAGCTTTTGAAATTTTGAATGAGGCTTTTAGAGGTATGAGTAGTAACAAAATAACTAGAGCTTTCGAAATTTTTACGAAAGCAATAATAATTATTTCTGAAGGTCAAGCTTTAGATATGCAATTTGAAGATAAAGTTACGGTAAGTGAGGAAGAATATTTAGATATGATAAAAAGAAAAACAGCAATGTTATTTTCTTCATCTGCAGCTTTAGGTGGTTTAATAGCTACTGATAACGAAAAAGAAATTCAAGCATTAGCAGATTACGGCTTAAATTTAGGTATTTCATTTCAAATAGTTGACGATATTTTAGGCCTCATAGCAGACGAGAAAGAATTAGGAAAACCGGTTTATAGTGATATTAGGGAAGGCAAGAAAACACTACTAGTAATTAAGACTATGAAAGAAGCTACTGATGAGGAAAAGAAAATACTTCTAAAAGCATTAGGAAATAAAAACGCTAGCAAAGATGAGCTTATAACTGCAGCTGAAATTATAAGGAAATATTCTCTAGAATATGCCTATAATAAAGCTGAAGAATATGCGAGAAAAGCGATAGAAGCATTAGAGTCTATTGATTGGAAAAATGATGAGGCTGGAAAGGCTTTAAAATATTTAGCAGAGTTTACGGTAAAAAGGAGAAAATGAATCTGGCAACAATCATTATCTCAGCAATAATAGGGTATCTTGTTACTTATATATCAACTAAGTGGGTTATTAATATAGCAAAAAGTAGAGGGTTCGTAGGAAAAGATATAAACAAGCCAGATAAACCACAGATTCCAGTTTTAGGAGGAGTAAGTATAGTTGCTGGTTTTATTGCTGGAGCATTTACTTTTCTATTATTTTCTAATGATTCCCCAAGATCAGAAATAATAGAAAAAGTAATTGTTTCAGTCCTCTTATCTTCACTTTTAATAGGTTATTTAGGTATTCTAGATGATATATTTAACTTAAGGCAATCAATAAGAGCTTTTCTACCCATATTTGCTTCTGTTCCACTCATATTGTATAGTTCTGGGCATTCTATTATCTCTATACCATTCTTAGGGCAAGTAAACTTCGGAATATTTTTTTACATAATTATCTTACCTGCTGTATTAACGATAACAGCCAATGCATTTAACATGCTAGAGGGACTTAACGGTTTAGGTGCTGGTATGGGGTTAATTATGGCTTCGGCTTTAGCTTACATAGGGTTAAGATCAAACGGTCCTACATTTTATGCTGGTGTAATGGCTTTAATCTTAGCATTTGTTCTCTTTTCTTTCCTATTATTTAATAAGTACCCTGCAAAAATATTTCCGGGGAATATAGGAACCTATTTTATAGGCTCTGTTATAGGCTCGATTGGCATAGCTGGTTATATGTATACTGCATTATTCTTCCTTTATATTCCATATGCTATAGAATTCTTCTTAAAAGCTAGAACAAAATTTAAGGGAGTATCATTTGGTAAGATATCTCCCGATGGTTATCTTTATTGGGATGATAAACCTAACTCACTAACTCATGTAGTTATGAAACTAGGAAAATTCAAAGAATATCAAATAGTCGCAATATTATGGGGAATTGAATTAATATTTGCAATATTAGCAATAATCTTCCAAGAGATAGTCATAAAGATATAAATTTTTTATACTGTATAAATAAAAGGTATATGAATGAGAGCAGCAGTATTATTTAACTATAAGGAGCCATTAAAAATTGAGGAAGTAGAAATAGAAGATCCTAAAGAAAATGAGGTTATGGTACAAGTAGTTGCAACTGGATTGTGCCATTCAGATATTAATGTGTTTGTTGGAGCAACGCCTGTACCACCACCAGTAGTTGCTGGGCATGAAATAGCTGGGATTGTAAAGAAAGTAGGTCCTGGTGTAACTAGAGTAAAGCCTGGTGATAGAGTGATTTCAGCGTTTATTCATCCTTGTGGGAAATGTAAAAATTGCATATCTGGACATGAAAATCTTTGCGAAACATTTTCTTCTGTAAGATTAAAAGGTACAATGTTTGATGGTACTACCAGGTTAAGATTAAAAAATGGTACAATAGTTAGGACATTTCTTGGAGGAGGGTTTGCTGAATATGCGATAGTTCATGAAAACGCATTAACAGTTGTTCCTCAAGACATGGATTTACAAAAGGTTGCAGTATTAGGTTGTGCAGGAATTACCGGGTATGGTGCAGTAGACTCGGCTAAAATTGAACCAGGTGAAACAGTAGCAGTTATTGGAGTAGGTGGCGTTGGTCTTTCAATTATACAATTACTCAAAGCGAGCGGAGCTGGGAGGATAATTGCCTTAGGGACAAAGAAATGGAAACTTGAAAAAGCCATGGAGTTAGGTGCAACTGATGTTATAAATACAAAAGAAACAGACCCCATTAAAGCATTAAAGGAAGTAACTAACGGAGGGCCTGATGTAGTTATAGAGGCTGGTGGGACACAAGAAACAGTACAAATGGCAATAGAAAGCGTGAGAATTGGCGGAAGAGTTGTCTTAGTAGGACTACCACCAGTTTCAGCTCAAATTCCATTAAGAATAGCAATGATTGTAAGAAATGGAATAACTATACTTGGAAATTACGGGGGCAGACCTAGGATTGATATGCCTAGATTATTAGAGTTAGTAAGATCTGGAAAATATGATCCAGGTAAGTTAGTTACTGGTAAATATAGATTAGAGGAGGTAAATGAGGCAGTAAAATTATTAGAAGAAGGAGAAGCTATAAGAAGTTTGATAATTCCATGAATAAAGGTATAATTTTTGATCTAGATGGTACCCTAGCTAATACGGCTTTTATTCATAAAGAAGCTTGGGAAATAGCACTATCTAAACTCGGTATAAACACAGATATACAAATAGAGACTTTGTTGGGAAGAAAAACTGCAGATATAGCAAAAATTTTAGCCAAAGATAAATGGAAGGAGTTAATGAATATAAAAAACAATATATATCTAGATTTGGTTAAGAGAAAAGCTAAAGGAACAAGATGTTCAAAAGAAATAATAGAAAAAGCTAAAGAACTCGGATATAAGACTGCTATAGTTACGTCATCTAACACTATATCAGCAAGAGAGGTTTTAAACACTGTTGGAATTTCAGTAGATTTAATTATAACTTCTGATGATGTGACAAACGGCAAACCAGACCCTGAAGGGATATTATTGGCAATAAACAAATTGGATCTTAATCCAGAGCTATCAATAGGAATAGGAGATACTGAAGTTGATGCAATAGCCTTTAAAAAAGCAAAATTAGGCAAAATATATCTAGTAAGATCGGAAGTACCTATTGATGTTGAGAAGTTAATAAATCTAGGAATAAAAATAATGAACTCTTTATGCGAAATTATGAATGAGTTAAACTCTTAAAGAACTTTTATAATTTATATTTGGGTCGGGTAGGGTGGGGAGTCTCGCCAGCTCCTGTAACCCCGTGGCGTAATGGGGCACCAGTAACCCTTATGCCATGATACCTACCTCTCTAGATCCCAGCTGAACGATGAGCACCGCCCGGTGGGGCGAGACGGACGCGAATCTCCTCTCTGGAGGGAGAGGGGATATCGCGTCAACCGGAGGAATCGGCCAGGTCCGGAAGGGAGCAACCGTGTCCGGCCGTCCGCGTTCACCGGTCACCGGTGTGAGAAAGGCTGGGGGTAAATCTAGAGAGGAAAGGATCATGGCATAAGGGGGCCGACCCATCTTATGAATATAAATTAAGGCCCAAGACTTTTACTCGAAAAAATTTATATACTTGTTGTAATAATATTAGTATGCCGGGGTCGCCTAGCCCGGTTAGGGCGGCGGCCTGCTAAGCCGCTGGGGTCCGTCCCCGCGCGGGTTCAAATCCCGCCCCCGGCGCCATTACAATATATTTGAAATTTGAGGATGTACACTATTTATCAAAGTTTCTGATTAACAGCAATATGTTAGTATCTTTCTCTTTTTGTAACTATATATTATATAAATTATTAATAGTATAGATATTTTCATTTGTATTTTGCTATATCTATTTGTTAAAAAGTATATTAAAGTAGTTTAAACATCTAATTATAGGCACTTGTTAGAGAAAATGAACATCTCCGTTAATTAGTCTATCAACCAGGAAAGACTCTGCTAAAATGATAAAATATATTCAATAATTATGCATTTTAGTTTTTTTAAACCATTATATAACATTAAACTCAGTTAATCATAAAAAACGTAACTTTTATAAAAATAAGATTTAAAAAAGGGATAGCGAAATTAAAAATGGTGAATCATAGTGGGACTTAAGGATATTATAGTTGCATTATTCCAATTAGATAAAGATTGGACTACTAGAATTGTTATGGGAATGTTGGTATTAGGTGTTATATGGGGATTATTAGGTGTTATTGATTCATTAATGGTTAGAATACAAGAAACGATGTGGAGTACTTATGGTGTTTTACCATTTACACCACAAGAGTATTATGCAGGAATAACATTACATGCTGAAAGAGACCTATTTGGTTTTGCGCAGCAAGTAATTTATGCAATAATAATTTATTTTACTATAAAATTACTTAATCTTCAACCGAGAGCCAAGTGGTTATTAAATCTCGCTTTTGTGTTGTTAAATATTTCTATGATGTTCATGGAAGGACCAATATTAATTGTAACTGCTCAGGGTTTTGATAATTACTTCTCAGCAACTTCTTGGTATTATCTCTCACCAATTGGTATTCCAAACTATTCATTATACGTAGTTAGCCCCTTATTCTTCATAGGTTGGATATTGAACGATGCATTTGTCTATTTAGCAGGTATTTGGATAGTTTATCATTACTACTTAGCATCAAAACAAATTAAAGAAAAATTACCAGTACCATTAGTCTTCTTCTTAATGATTATCTTACTTTTCATGATTGGATATTCTGGTGTTACTGTTGCTGATGTTTGGGATATATTAGCTTTTGCCGGAATTGTTGGATTAAATGTAATTGCTAACCAGATTGCATTCTGGATATTTGGTCACGCAGTAGTTTATATGGCGTGGTTACCAGCTGTTGCTGCAATGTATTTATTAATTCCAACTTTAGCAAACAAACCACTTTATAGTGATAAAATGGGTAGAGTTGCGGCTGTACTTTACTTAATCTTCTCCAATAATATACCAATTCATCACTTATACATGGTTAACTTACCAGTTACTCTAAAGGTATTACAAGAGATCCTAACCTATGCTGTAACTGTACCAACATTTATGACATTCCTTAACTTATGGGCTACTGCTAAGGGAGCCAATGTTTCATGGAATGTTATTACAGCTTTTACTGCTACTGGGTTTGCCGGATCAATATTTGCTGGTGTTACTGGAATTTCCAATGCAACAATATCTGTTGACGCAATAGTTCATAATACTATGTGGGTAGTTGGGCACTTCCACGCTATGATCTTATTAGGTATTGTTCCAGAAGCTATGGCTGTATTATACTTCATGTTACCAATGATGACTGGTAGGAGCTGGTATTCGATAAGGGCTGCATGGGTTCACTTCTGGGGTTATTTGATAGGATCTATTCTATTAGATATAGGTTTTGAATTGCTAGGTCTAGATGGAATATTAAGAAGGGCTGAAATAGTTCCTAGAGTTCCATATATTATAGATGCTGAGAATTTGGCTACTGTTGGAGCAATTATTGCAGAATTAGCTACGTTAGTTTGGTTCTTAAACTTAGTAATGACACTAGTAAAAGGTAGAGTATTAAAGGCTGAAGGGTTATCATTAGGCCAATTAATTAATACTGTAGCAATGCAATTAGATTGGTCTAATGCTGGATTTAGCTTAAGAGGAATAGGAATAAAGTTAAACCATTCAAGGCTAAGTAAAAAGGCTATTGCTGGATGGTGGGGAATGGCAATATTTGGTGCTATCTTAATAATCATAAGTGCTATTCCACTAGTTCTAGTTGGTGATGCATCTAATCCAGCTGATCCCCTGGAATGGGCATGGATCTCTTTACTTACTTTAGGTATAATTCTATCTGCCATAGGTGCATTAAAAGGGGCTAAGACAGTTTAAAAATTAGTTAATTTTTTATTATATGAAGTTTATTTTAAAACTTGTAAATTTGGTGGTGAGATATGAAGAAAGAAACTTGGGAATGGATTTGGACTGGATTTGCAATTTTACTTTTAGCAATAGTTGTAATTACAACTTTACCTCAAGTATTTACTGTTGGAGGTACTTCTACTGTTTTTTCTGCTGATATTCCATCAAACACTCCTACTTCAATGGTGATACAAACTACTGTATATGCTGAACAATATGTTTTTATGGTTCAAGAACATGGAGGGGGAATAGATTCAGAACTAGTATTACCAAATGGTACAGTTTTGCCATACTACTATAATCTAATGGTAGTTCATCCTGGTCAGTATTTGAATATGACGATGTATGCTGTTATGGGTAAGACTGCAACTGAGAATATGTATATACCAGTGTATAATTCCAAATACGTTGTAGATACTCAAATTGTACCTGGACTAACTCAATATGCTGTATGGTATGCTGGTACTCCAAGTGGTTCACCAATTGCTGAAGGTGCATATGCATTCTTAGATGGTGAGTATAACGGTCCCTGGTTCTCTTATGATGTAGGTGAAATATTAGTTATTCCAGCAAGTGGTTATTTCTCACCTAGTGACATAAACAGTTATATTAGCTCTTCAAACGCCGCGCACTCTAGTGGCCTAGTCGGTGATCCTTATAATCCACCAATAATAGTAGTCTCAGGTTCCTCACCAGTGTTATATGCGGTCTCTGATAAATATGCTGCATTTAATGATTCAATACCTGGTCCCACATTTATAATAAATGCTAATTCAACTGCTACATTAAAACTATACATACCGACTCCAGATAATGATCATAATTGGTTATACAATTATACTGCCAGTGGAACTCCAGAACCAATGACTGGTCTGTATGTTGGTGTCTATGCAGTTTGGTGGAATGGTACAATAACTCCAGTAGCATACCAAATGCTTAATTCATCAACATATAATACTTATATGACATTCACATTTAAGGCAAATGCACCAGCATATGTTTATGGAATTATTTATCCGGCCTATTACGTATATAACTTAGACGGAATGTCTAATCCGCTAACTGGTGAGCAAGCAGGTTATTTAATGTCTCTATGGGGAACAATTTTGGTTGAAGGGTGATAAAAAATGGTTAGTTTCTTTAAACTATTGGGAATCGGATATGTTTTAGCAATAGCTGGGTTAGTTTGGGAAATCTCAGAAATAACACTTCATCAAGCTGCCGTACCTTATGTACTGCCATTTACTATTGCAGCATTTATCGGCTTTCTAGCGTACTTCCTATTCGTATATTTTGCACCAACAGAAGAGGAAGAAAGTCATAAATGAAGTAACTTTTTAAAGTTATTTTCTATTTTTTTCTCTACTTCTTGAATATCAATGTTTTTTAATTCTGCAATCTTCTCTATTGTTAATTGTACATTACATGGTTCGTTTCTAATCATCTTCTCATGAGCCATAAAAGGTGAATCAGTTTCAGTTAAAATATATTCTAAGTCCACATTTTTTATGATCTCTTGTCTTGTTTTATCTCTCAAAAGTATTGGAGGCATAGAGATTAATCCACCTAATTCAATAACTCTTTTTGCATTTTTTATACTTCCTTCAAATGCATGAATAACAAACTTAACCTTATATGATGATAAAATGGTAACAAGGTCATTAAATCCTCCTCTAACGTGTATAATTAATGGTTTTTGCTCTTTTTCACCTATCTCTAAAAACCTAGACAAGATCTCTATTTCTTTCTTTCTTAGTTCATCTTCTTTTATCCAAAAATAATCTAATCCAACTTCACTAATTATTCTTGCCTTTTCAACAAGTTCTAAACATTTATCTAATTCATTTATTTTGTTTTTAACAAATTCGGGGTGAAATCCTACTGCTGCGATAACATTACTGTACTTTTTTTCTAATTCGAGAGATTTTAAATTACTTTCTAAATCTACTCCGGCATTTACTACTATTATGTTACATTTTTTTAGTATTTGATCTCTATCTTTATCAAAATCCTTAATATCTATATGAGCGTGCGCATCTACTAGCATTTAATAAAAGAAGAGAAAAAAGAAAATTTATGTTTATTTCCATGGTTCTCTCAGTACTTGAATTTTAATTACGTTTTCGTTCTCATCGAAAACTACCTTTACAAGATCTCCTTCCTTTATTTGAAACTTTTGCCTAATTTTGGCTGGTATAGTAACTTGATAGTTTCTTGATACTTTAACTATTTCTTCGACAGCCATCTATCTCACAAGTTAATGTATATTGATACTTATATTTAAAACTTTACTATAGTAGGGAAAAGTCAGATTTAAATAGATAAAGCGAAAATAGTAGTAAATGTGATTATTCTTCATTTATACAAACTGGAAGTTTCAATTCCTTATGCAATAAATATTGATATGTAAGTTTAACTGATTAGTAAAGGTCTCTTTAATTATAACGAAAAAATATAAATAGGAGTAATAATAGAATCTTTATTTGTGATATAAATGTCTCAAACTCAGATTAGTGGGACAAGAATAAAATTACCCTCTGGAAAGGATGCTGGATTAGTGGATATTCTATCATTTTGTTATGGTTTATCAGAGACGGATGTACAAGTATTAATAGCTTTAGCAAAATCTGAGGCAAGGGGAACTGAAGATTTAGAATCTGATTTAAAGTTATCTAAAGCATCAATCAATAGGAGCTTAAATAAGCTCTTGGAAATGGGTTTAGTGATGAGGATAAAAGAACCTGGTAACAAAGCTGGAAGGCCAAGATATCTTTATAAAACAAAAGATTATAATGAATTGAAACAGAAAATTCTAAGTGATATTAAAGATTGTGCTGAAAAGATGGCTCAGCTAGTAGATCAAGAGTTTAGTAGTTCATAAATCTGTTTAGTTTTTTCTAATAGAAGATTTTCTAGTTCTTTTCTCCATCTTAATACTCCGTTTATTATTATGCCTTTAGCAAGACTCCCAGTGGCGTAATATACTAAGTGTGATAATAGTCTATCTCTAAAAAGTGGATATATTTTGTTTTTATCCAATAAGACAAGATCAGCTATATTTCCTTCTTTTATGTATCCGCCTGGTAGATCTAAGAGTTTGTAGCCATTTAAGGTAGCTATTTTAAATAAATGCCATGCTTTAACGTCAGTATTCCAATACATTTGTCTTTGAAGCAGAACTCCGTATTTCATTTCTATGAATAAATCTAAAGAATTATTACTTGCAGGTCCGTCAGTTCCTAGTGTTATATTTACCCCTTTATTAAACATATCATACAATGGGAATGCACCGCCTGTTGCTAATTTCATGTTAGATGTAGGGCAATATGTCACTGTGGTGTTTTTAAGTAGGTCAATTTCCCAACTGGCTATCCAGCCTACATGAACTAATTGAATTTTTCTGTTTAACAGTCCTAGGTTGTTTAAATACTCTATTGGGAATACGCCATATTTCTTTTTTATTTCATATATTTCTTTTCTAGTTTCAGATACATGAATATGAACCCATTCATTTAATTCTTCTTGTAATTGTTTTGCTAACTTTAATGTACTTTCACTTACGGTATATACACTATGTACATTTATTATAGGTTTAAAATATGTTGTAGGAGTTAAAGTTCTTTGGAGTTTATCAATAAAATAGGGATCATTTAATGAGTCAAGAAATGTGAATCCAGCAAAAGCTCTTATTTTGTATATTTCTGCTAATTCTTTAACATCTAAAGGATTAAAATACATGTCTACAAACGCTGTAGTTCCATTAATTAGCATCTCGAGTATGGAAATTTCAGAACCTAATCTCATTAGTTTTTTGTCAAAATTTTTCTCAAACTCCCACATTTTATTTAACCATTCACTTAATTCTGCATCATCATAATACCCCCTTAATATAATCATTGGCGTATGAGTGTGTGCATTTACCAATCCGGGAATAACTATAAAGTTACTACAATCGATTTCATCTCCTTCAACTTCTTTTCCTAAATTTTTAATAATTCCGTCTTCAATTACAATATTGCTGTTTTCTATGATAGAATCATAATTTACAATAAAACTACAATTTTTTAATGTATATGTGTGATGATAAATCTCCACTCATATTCACTTATTTTCTTTTTATAACCTTCAATCTTTAATTCTCTTTTGAACAATGGTGCGTAAACCACAAAAGTTTCAGCTTCTCCTCCTTCAAATGCCGGGTTAAATCCAAATTTTCTGGCCCTTTCAATAATAGCCTCAACATCTCTTTCAGTTATAATTTTTCCTAATAATTCAAAGGGAAAGCCATACGCTGTTGCTGAGGTTATTATAAATTTGAATCCCTCTTCAACAAGTTCTCTAAGGTATTCATCTTGCTTTTTCCTCCATAAAGGAGAATATGTTTTTAATCCTACCTCTTCTGCTATTATATTAATATTTAACCTTTGGTAATCTGAAAGTAATGCACCAGTTACAATTCCATAAGCACCAAGCTCCTTTGCTTTTTTAAATGCTATTTTTAGGTCTTCTAATTCTTTATCTTTTTCACCAGAGGTAGGAATTTGTAAAAGGGGGATACCAAGAACTTCTGCCTGATATTTCGTAAGTTCAACATTAGGAACTTGAAACATCCATGAATATTCTTTTTTTGGAAGAAGAGTAATAAGGCATAAGATTTCAAAACCCTTTAATACAGCCCAATGCAAGGAATAAGTACTATCTTTACCTCCAGAGAATAAGGCACAAATTTTCATAGTTTGTAACAGTAAATTATATGTTCGGTTTCCCCTAATATTCCCATTGCTTTTACTCTTTTTGTATCATAAAGTGTAAGATGATCGTATCGGAAATCATGGGATATTACTCTCAATCCTTTCTTACCATAATTTAATATATAAGGCTCTAAGAGTTCATTAGTTCTTGTAGATAAATAGGAAAGCAATATATCTGCTTTAGGGAGTAAAATAGGAGCCATAGTAAGCATATCACCACAAATTATTTCTATCGATTTATCCTCATAAGCTTCTTTACATAATCTCTTATCTATTTCTACCCCTATTGCTAATTTTACATTGAATTGTTTTTTCGCTATTATCAAGGGTCTAGCATTGCCTGCGCCTAGGTCAAGTACTATATCATCTTTCTTAGCATTAGCACATTTCAACATTTCTATCGCAACCTCATCTGGTGTAGGTACGAAGGGCACTAACACTTTTGATTATCTTGTATAATGTATTTGCTAAGCGTATATTTATCTGGTATTTTAAAAAAATCCATCCAAGAGTTAATATTTTTGAGTTGAAATAATGAAAACCCGTGAAGTTGAAGCTCGTAGGTACCTATAAAATAAATTGTATTAGCAAAATTAAGAAGCTGTTGTAAAGAAAAGACGTTGTTAATATTTTTTCTTAAAAGCTTCACTGAGTAACATGCTAGTAATGGTTGTTCTTCCTCTTCTAAAATAATACTTATTTCACTGTCTTTACTGCAAATAAAATCTGCTAAATCGTATGTTATGAAAGGAAAATCGCAACCAGTTATAAAGACTTTATCTTTAGTAAGATAAGGCAAAGCTAGTTCTATTGCTTTTACTGGACCTTTTCTTTCTATATCTATTATTTGAATGCCGTGAAAGATATTTCTTTTTTTATGAGTAACTATAATAGGGTTTGGAAAATTATCTGCTATTCTTTCTAGAAATGTTTTCCCGTCAAGTTCATATGAGCATTTATCAGATCCAAATCTTTTTGATTCTCCCCCGGCTAAAATAATTACGTCAAAGGAATTTTTGAATTTCAATTTCTTCTCCTCTTTTATGGGTCTTTCCCCTTGAAAGATAACCAAAACCATCAGCTTTAATTAGTTCACTGTATAACCCTGTACCCCATCTTAAAGGAAAAGCTTCCCCATTTTCAATTCTAAACAAATAAGTCGAGTCCATTTTATGCTCTACATACATATCTTTGCCTAACTTAACCTTTACAAATTTTCTTATCTCACTATCTAACATTCTAGATATAACATGAAGTCCATGTTCATAAAAAACAGTTACTGCTGAGACAACTTGACCGGGTAAGCTTACAATTGGTGTTTCTCCTAGCAATCCCACACCGCCTCTTTTTATAATATTCACACTTACTCCTTCAAACAAAAGTTTTCCTAACTCGACAACAAGTTTTTTAACATAATCTTTTTCTCCTACTGAAGAACCCCCTATAAAGAAAATAACATCGCAAGTTTCTTCCATTTTAATTAATTTCTCTTTTATACTTTCTTTTTCATCTCTAACTACACCATAATATGTTGCTTTTCCAATTTTTTCGAGTATTGATAGAATAATTGGTGATATTGAATCTGGTATAAGCTCTGGTGAAGGATTATTGAATGGTGTTATTTCATCTCCAGATGCTATAACACAACTCTTTATATTCCCTATTTTTACTTCCCTTATACCTTGGTAAGTTAATATTCCAAGATGATAAGGAGTTAATACATCTCCTTTCCTAATTATTAACTCTCCTTCTTTTATATCCTCACCCGCATATTTTATATCCTTTCCTTCAAAAACCTCTTCTCCTACAATTAATTCATTATTTATAACTTTTGAAGCTTCTATTCTAACTACTGCATCAGCGCCCTTTGGTACTGGTGCACCTGTGGCTACATAATATGCCTCGCCTTCCTTAAGTTCTGGGATTTCCTTAGACGAGGGGAACAGTTTTCCGACTATTTTTAGTTTTCCATATTTTTTATAGTCGGACACCTTGAACGCAAACCCGTCCATAGCGGACAAATTGACCTCTGGAATACTTTTTATTGCGTAAATATCTTCTAGGATAATTTTCCCTACTGAATTATAAATGCTTTCATATCTATAATAATTATGCTTTGAAGAAATGTTAATATCAATTATTTTTCTAGCTTCTTCTAAGCTTATTAGCACATTATAAAATATTACTAACTGGTATAAATTAGCATATGGGTTGCATTATACAAGTAGTAGGCAAAAAGGATACAGGAAAGACTTCAGCAATTGAAAGAGCTGTTAAGATTTTGAAGGAAAAGGGTTATAGTGTGGCTGTAGTTAAGCATTCTCACCACGAGATTGACATACAAGGTAAAGATACATATCGTTTTTGGGAAGCTGGATCGGATATTGTAATTTTTAATGATTCAAAATGTGTCATGTTTTATAGATGTAATTTAAATCTTCTTTATCTTCTTCCAGTCGATATTATTCTTGTTGAAGGTTATAAAGATTTAGAGTTAGGAAAGAAAATTGAGATTCATAATCCTACTGAGGTAGACGAAATTAGTAGAAAAATAGTTAGTGAGGCTGAGAATTGCAATAAAGAGTGCAATCTCATAATCAACGGTAAAAAAGTTGAATGTGATGATCCATTAACGGTACTATTATATAATTTGTTGAATTATCTTAAGATTAGGGAATTAAAGATTGAGAGTTGAAGGAAGGGAAATAATAAGTGTTGATCCAGACGCCTATGTTATAGATGCGCTCTTCTTTATGAAGAGAAATAACATAAGAAGAATAGTTGTTAGTAGGAGTAATAATATTTTAGGAATTTTTAGTGTTGATGAAGCACTATATCATATAATTAATAATGATGTTGAATCTAAACTAAAAGATGCTAAATTGAAATTTCCAGTCATAGTGAAAAGCAATGAGTTAAAAGAAATCATGAGGAGTATGATTGATAATGATACAGATGCAGTAATTTATGACAATAAGATAATAACTTACAAAGATGTTATATCACAAATAGATTGGTCAAAAAGTAATGCACTCATAGGTGAACTATCTAAAGAAGCAATATTTGTTGAACCATATACAAAGATAAAAACCGTTGGTGAACTTATGTTAAAGAATAAGATTAGACATATGCCCGTTTATGATAAGTTTCTCTATGGCATAGTTTCATCAAGAGATATTGTCTATAATTACGATATAGATCTCAATTTAAGTATTAATAAAATAATGATAGTTGAAGTTTATAGCGTAAGTAAAGAAGAGAGTTTACACACAGTAGTTAGTACGATGATTAAAAGAAATATAGGTAGTGTAATTGTAACTAATTCTAAAAATATAGAGATAGTAACTTTAAAAGATTTGGTTACTTTTGCTTTATCAAATTTAATATATTAGATATGGTATAGGTATTTTAATGAGCGATATATTTAGATGCCCTATTGACGGTTCTAAGTTTATTAAGAAATGGGTATGTGAAAAAGGTCATACATTTTCTGAAGTTGATGGAATAATAGATTTATTAACAGAAGATATAAAAAGTGAAAAGATTCTTGATATAATAGCTCCAATTTATGAATCTGTTTGGGCCCCTTTTGGTCTTTTGATCACTTCTGGTAAAAGTTATAGCTATATAACGAGAAAGGCAGGAGAAATGATTAGCGGTACTATAGTTTTAGATATTGGTACTGGAACAGGTAAGATCTTTGATTATGTTAAGTGCGAAATCTGTATGGGTCTTGATATCTCGTATAAGTTTTTAAAAATATTAAAGGATAAGAGACCAAATGTGGTCGCAGTAAGAGGGAACGCATTAAAACTTCCTTTTGCCGATGAATCTATCGATGGTATTTCTGCAATGTTTGTTCTTCATATGTTTCCTTCAGTATTAGTTGCAGTTAGAGAAATAAATAGAGTACTAAAACATGGTAAGAAATGTGTTGCAACAATTTTAACAAAAAATAACATGATAAGTCAATTTTTGGCTACGATTTGGGGGTTAAAAATACATTCTGTAGATTATTATATAAAGATATTTGAAGAGGTAGGACTTAAAGTAGATTATGAAAAAATTGGTGCTTGGACTTTTTTCACATGTGCCAAGCCTTAAATATACTTAAAGAGAAAAGCAAATAACTAATCCCATTAATTACATTTAACATCTGTAATATTATTTGCGTATAAGCTATTGTATAAATTATTACATATAATCCAAAACTCAAGAAGAATATAAATAAGGCTAAGGTACTTAATGAAGAATATTCTCCCCCACCCATAATTAATGAAAGAAGTTTTGAACTACCCGTAATCCCGTAAAATATTCTTTCAACTCCAAATATTAATCCTATGAAATAAAACGGGTAAGGATTAAACGTGAATAATATCTCTGATAGATTAACATGGACTTTGGTAATTAACAGTACTGATGTTAGAAACATTATAACTCCTAATAAAATGCTTAAACCTCTTTTAGTTAACTGGTTAATTGGATTGGCCAATTTATTAACCCCACTAAAGTTTGACCATATGATATATCGAATAACTCACCTAAAAATATTCCTCCTAATGTTCCTAATATAAGTCCAGCAATACCTCCAAACTGATAACCTAATAGAGCTCCTAAACCTCCTCCGGCTAGCTTTCCAATATACTTATCCTCAACCTTATATATCTTAGCAAAATCATATCCTCCATTCTTACCTTGCTTAGAGATTAAATAGGCAAAATCAATAATTGCTTCTTTAACTTCATTAATATCATTAGAATTGTAAAGAGTAGTATATTCCTCAACCCCATTATCTCTTCTAAAGTATATTGGAATAAAACCAGCCTTTCTCAATTCCTTAAGGGAGTTAGTAAAAGAACCATTACTACTAACCTTAAAAATAACTTTGTACATATATGATATGATATTATTCCATTTATATTAAGCTTTTCTAGTTCGAAATTAAAACCTTAAATTTTAATTTGATGAAAAGAAGTTTTATTTTAGATACACATGAGAGCTTCGGAAGAAATAAAAAAATATTATGCGATAACTGAATTAGATCTAGATGTTCCACAAATTGCTTCTAAAATGCATGAGCATATTTCATCAGCTATTGATGAGGCCCTTGATAGAGTTAGAGAATATCTTAAAACTCATGGTTATGAAGGTAAATTTCAAGCTAATGTAAATGTATTTGTAAAAGAAGAAGGAGAAACACCCAGGCTTATTCAAACAGTAAAAACTAAAATTATCGTTAAGTAATTTTTTGTATGGAACTATCTGAACCATTAGAAAATTACTTAAAAGAGATTTATGAAATTGAGTTACTTAAAGGATATGCCAGGGTTTCTGATCTTATTCTTGCTTTTAATGTATCACCCGGCACAGTTAGTAAAGCTCTTGAAAAATTAGAGAAAATTGGATTAATTGAAAGAGATAATAAGAAAATTAAATTAACAGCTGAAGGTAAAAAGATTGCTGAGAAGCTAATTAGGGCCCATAGACTTTCTGAAAGATTGCTAACTGATATAATAGGGCTTGATTGGATTAGGGCTCATCAGCTTGCTCATAGACTTGAGCATATCTGGCCAGAAGATGTGGTAGATAAAATTGATGAACTTCTTGGTAAACCTTTAACTTGTCCTCATGGTCATCCTATTCCGGGAAGAGAAGTTAAAGTAAATGGAATAAAATTGTCTGAAGCAGAATGTAATAAAAAATATAAAGTTATAATGATTATAAGAGAAGAAGAATGGATTTTATCTATGGCCGATGAGCTAAATATTAAACCCGGGGTCGAGATAAAATTAATTAAAAAGAATGAGAATGATTTTGTAATTGAAATTGATAATAAAAAAGAATCTATTCCTAAAGCACTGGCTGAAGAGGTGTTAGTCAGTGAGTGAACTTTCAGATTTGGAGAAAAAAATCCTTATTCATATTTACAAATACGGTCCAGATAATCCATGGTATATGGCTAGGAGGTTGTTAGGTGAAAGTGGTTGGGCACCTAAATATAGTGAAGACGAAATTGAAAAAGCTTGCAAGAAATTAGAAGAAGAGGGTCTGTTGCAAAGATTTCAAGGTGCTTTAAAAAGAAGTGTTACATCTTCAGTCAAGCCATGGCTAAAAGTTAAGGCCAAGGAATTGGATCACAAGCCTAAGGGAATATATTATGATCTAACAAAAAAAGGTAAAAAAATTGCGTCAGAACTATATAAGGAGACTAAATAACATGGATAAAATAATAGAGAAAATATTAACATTTTCAGACCCTTATATAGCCTTAGATGAAAGAGTAGTAATCAAGAAGAATGAAATAATAGTTGATGGCAATCATTTTCCTTATACTAAACCGGCAATTATTGCTGTTGGAAAAGCTTCATATAAAATGGCTAAATTTTTTATCGATAAGCTTAAAGATGTTAAAGGTTTAGTTATACTTCCAAAAGGCTCTTATATTTCTCTTCCGAAGGTTGAAGTAATTGAATCTACTCATCCAGATATCTCTGAATTAAGTTTTAAGGCAGGAACGGAAGTTATCAAGTTCCTAAAAAATGAAGATTATGACTTACTAATTTTTCTTCTTTCTGGTGGAGCTTCAGCATTAATGGAATATTCTAATGTACCTTATGAGATATTAAGAGATATTAATGAGAAACTAGTTAAATCTGGACTAAGTGTTAATGAAATAAATATCGTAAGAAAACACTTATCCCTAATTAAGGGCGGAAAATTAACTGAGTTCTCCAAGGCCCCTATTTTAACTTTAATAGTCAGTGATGTTCCGGGAGGGGATTTAAGTGCCGTAGGTAGTGGTCCAACTTTGCCAGATAGCAGTACCGTAGATGACGCTAAACTTATTTTAAATAAAGTAGGTTTAGGAGAATATTCCAAATATCTTATTGAGACAAAGAAGGAAGTTCATAATTCATTCAATTTTTTAATTCTTGATATAAATATTGTCTTAAGAAAATTAAGGGATATTGTCCAAAATCCTATTATTTTATCTAGTGAGATAAGAGGTGATGCATATTCTTTTGGCCAGAATTTAGCTGGAATTGTAAATACTTCTTTTAGTAACCTAGGCTTGAAACCTCCCTACACCCTTTTAGCTGGAGGAGAACCTGATGTAAAAATTGAAGGTAAAGCGGGTAAAGGAGGAAGAAATGGTGAAGTTTGTTTAGGTTTCTTAAAATGGGTTAAAAGAAATTCTAATCACAGGTTTAAACTCTATGCTATAGCTACTGATGGGATAGATGGAAACAGCGAGTATGCTGGTTGTATTGTTGATGAAAATACAATAGTTGATAATATTGAGTATTATATCTATTCTCATTCCTCTTATGAAGCTTTAGAAAAAGTTGGAAGAGTTATTAAAACAGGATATACATTTACAAATGTCAATAACGTTTACGTTTTAGAAGTTACGTGACTAATGAATCAATTTTAAGCTTCCATTTTCCATCATATAGGTTTTCTCAGCTAACTTAGTGTCTTCAATATCTTGTGTAACATATATTATATCTATCCTATACATTCTAGCTAAATTAATATAATTCTCTATGAAATTTCTCTTATTATTTATATTACTAAAGCCTTCGTCTACCAATATAACCCTAGGCCTAGCTATAATAGCAGTTGCAAGAGAAACCTTTTCTTTATTACCAAGACTCAATTGTCCTACTTTTTTATTTTCATTAATTGGTACGTCTAACATCTTAGCAATTTCGATAATCTCTTTTTCATCAACTTTTATTTTTCTAATCTTTGCCCCCCAAATGAGATGTTTCTTAACATTAAAATTAGGTATATATGTTTCTTGGTTTATTAGGATAATATTTCTTTTGTTTATAGGTAAATTAGTAATATCTCTACCGTCAAGTTTTACATATCCTTTATCTGGTTGTATTATTCCGGATAAAATTTTAAGAAATGTAGTCTTTCCACTTCCATTTTTTCCTATAATCGAAATTATACCTTTATCCTTAAACTGTATGCTGAGAACAAAACTAGAATAACGTTTTTCCACTTCAGCCTCAAGCATTAATTACTATTAATTATCTAAAAGTTTTAAAAATTTTGACTATATAAATATAATCTTCTAATATAGGGACTGGTGAAAATATTTAAATATAGGAATATTTCTAATTAAATACAAATGTCTAGGCACAAAGTGTATAAGGCAATCTCTTCTTATGTAATCATAGCAATAATTATAATAGCAATAGTAGCAGTTGTTGGTGTACTGTTGCTAACTCGTCATCCATCATCATCTTCAGTTACAAGTACTACCACACCAACAACATCATCTTCTGTTTCTCCATCATCAAGCGGTCCAGTTATTGTGTATGTTGCTGGTGCCTATAAGGCTATATTTGACTATTTAGCTAAGCAGTTTGAGCAACAAACTGGAATTACAGTAGACGTAGTACCAGGAGGGTCATTTGGATTAGCTGCTCAGATTGCAAAAGGACAACCTGTTAGTGTTTTTGTACCAGTAGCTTATATTCAAGCTGTTGAATTAGAAGGTAACAGAGACCCAGGCTGGGCTATAGCTTTTATCTCTGATCAAATGGCTATAATCTACAGTAACTATACCACTCAAAGTCCTTATTGGAATCAGTTATACTCAAACTATACGATGGCTATGAAAACTAATGAAAGTCAGTACTGGTATAACTTCTTCTATTTATTAACAACAAAGTTTAGTTTAGGTATTTCAAACCCAAGTAGTGATCCAGAAGGTTTATATGCCTATTTAATTTTAAAGATGGCTGGTTATCTTTATGCTAATCATAGTTTTGATTACTTCATTAACTTAGTTAACCACAATCCAAATGTTGTATCAGCGCCTACTACGGCGGACTTTGTTCCAGATCTAGCAACTGGTAAACTAGACTTTACGTTTTCTTATGTATCTTATGCGATCTCACAACATCTAGAATATTTAAAACTTCCTCCATGGTTAAGCTTTGGTTATTATCCTAATGAGACCAGCTGGGATAGCTTCTTCTTCTACAAAATAACAGTTAATGGTCAAACATTGAAGATATATGGAAATCCTGTTTATCTATACATAACTATTCCAGTAAATGCCTCAAATGAACAAGGAGCTATAGAGTTTGTCGAATTCATAGTTGATCACGTTCAAGAACTATCAATGTTTGGGGTAACACCAATAACTCACCCATTACTATTCTATCAAAACAAGAGCGACGTTCCATCACAAATTCTTAATCTGTTAAATCAAGGTGTATTACAGTATGGCGGGAACTTCAGTGCAGTTTAACCTTTTTAAGGCATTAGTATTTTTTCTAGCTTTTCTCCTCATTTTCCCAATTCTTGCAGTTCTTTATTACGGTTATGGTCCTTATTTTTCTATGAAATATGCCTTTGGAAATGCTATAATAAGATCAATAGAGTTAACGTTTTTTGCCTCCTCCATTAGCATTATGTTAATCATAATTCTATTTACTCCTTTAGCTTATTACTTAGCTAGGCATAGAAATCCAATTATTGAGGCTATTGTTGACATTCCCGCTTCAGTTCCTCATCCAGTAGTTGGCATAGCTTTACTTTTTATAGATAGTCCATTAAATCCTCTAGGAAGATTTCTAGAAACTCATGGAATAAATTTCTTCTTTACATATTTAGGTTTAATACTTGCTTTAATGATAGTTTCTTCACCTATTTATGTAAGGGCAATGCAGAACTTTTATGAAGCTCTTCCAAGAAGCTATGAATATTATGCATTAAGTCTGGGAGCCTCAGAATTAAGAACTTATTTTAGAGTGATTTTACCATCCTCAGTAAGAGGTATAATATCCGCTGGTTTAACTTCAATGGCTAGAGCTATAAGTGAGTTTGGTTCAGTCGTCATTGTTGCACCTTATGTTTCTGGGTGGATATTTAATGGTGTTCCAGTAGCCTCAGTATGTGTCTATAATACATTTTTAACGTACTTTAATGCATCAGTAACTGAAGCTTCAACATTAATTCTCTTCTCTCTAATTCTAGTAGCAATTACAAGATTGTTTATCTACTTTAGTTTTAAGAGAGAAGGATTGTAATGTTTTGTCGTTATTTTCAATAATTTCTAAATTTTTTGGTTAAAGCTCATTTAATCCTTAAAGTTTTATGTCAAAAATCTTTTTTATTGGTACCTCTTTTTTCAGATTCTATTTGAAGATAATTACTCTTAACTTAATTATCGAGAAGTTTAATCTCAAGTAAACACTTAAAAATGATTAATAAGAATAATGTAATTAATGAGGAAACCAACCTTAACTGAAAAAGTGATGATGGGTTGTTCACCTGATGATAAACTGTAAAGATTTAGATTGTATAATTAAAATAGCTAATGAGATATTGCTTAAGGAAGGTATATCAAATGAGAATGTTAACGTTATTATAACAGACTTACCCTATAATGTCATTTCCCTCGTAGAGGATAAAACAGTTAAGATAAATTCAGTTAAGTTCGAGAGTTTTTCTGTTCAAAGTGGTGGAGAGTATGAAATTATTTCTTCTTATCTTCTAATAGCTATACTTTACGCTTTTGTAAAAAACATAGATAAGATAAAGGAGATTATAAGAAAATATTTCGGTGAAAATTCTGTTGTATTTAAACTTATCGATATTGTGTTATAATGTACCAGAAGAACTTAAGAATATAGAAATAGAATTGTTCTCAGGTTTTAGACCTTATTACGTTGAGAGACGAAGAATAAAAATAAATATTTCAGTAATAGAATTCTTATCAAAATTTTATTCTTTTTGCGATTTAATTATAGCGATATCTTTATACCTTATTCAATATACTGAATCTGTAAATAGAAAAGAAATATTGATTAAAATTTTTGAGAAATATAGGAATTATTTTGATATAGTTATTGATTTTATTTCTTTCTATCAATAGCTTTTAAAGCGTTTATAATGAAATCTTCTACTATTTTTTCTGGCGTTGATGATTTCATTACTGCACTAGCAACACCAATACCATCAGCTCCTAATTCAATTGCTTTATATACATCTTCACCTGTTGTAATCCCAGCTCCAGCGATTAGGTAAACTCCTTCTACCTTTTTTATCTCGTTAACTGCTCTTGTTATAACTTCTGGTTTTTCTTTAGATACTGCTCTTCCACTTCCGATTAATTCTGGAGGTTCTATAAGTATAGCGTTAGGTTTAAGTAATGCTAGAGGATGAACTAATTCATAAGAGTCAGCACAAACAACACTCTCTAATCCTAAATCTCTTATCCTTGTAACAGCCTCATGTATTTCATCTAATCTAATTTTTCTTTCGCTATGATTAAGTAATGATCCCTTAGCTCCAGCATCTTTTATCATCTCTGGTAATATTGCACCAGTATGCGCTCCATGTCTTAATGCATCAACATGTTGTGCGTATACTGGTATTTCCAAAATTTGAGAGAGTTTGTATATCATTGTTGCTGGAACTGATATAATAATTGGTACCCCGTAGTCCTTGCTAACTTTCTCTATTTTTTTAGATATTTCTACTCCCTTTTCTCCGTAGGAATTTTCATATGCCTTGTAGTTGATTAATATTATAGGGGGTTTCACAATATTTTCTCTGGTGTGAAATATTGAAATTTTGTGGTATCGATTTGGCTGTTAAAAGACCTTCAGCTGTTGGAATATTAGAAAATAACATTGTTTGTGTTAAAGAGCTTATGGATAATATAGAGATTTATGAAGAATGTAAGGATGCTTTAGTTATTTCAATAGATGCACCCTTATCTACTTCTAACGGATTTAGGGAAGTTGACAAAGAGATGATAAGAAAAGGTTATAAAGTTTTACCTCCTTCATGGATGAGAGAATTAGTTAATAAGGCTATAGCCCTAAAGGAACTGTTTGTTAATAAAGTAGTGATAGAGACTCATCCTACTTCTTCCCTTAAGAATCTGAATCTAAACTGGAGGGAGTTTAGTAGTAAAAAAGATATTATAGATGCAGTTATATGTGCTCTAACTTCATATTACTACTTCATAAGAAAAACAATGGAGATTTCGTCCATTGATGGAAGTATATATATTTTACCTCCAGAAATAATTAAAATAAATAAAATTAGTGATAAATGTTTTAAAATAATTTCTCAATATCTTCAAGAAGTTTCCTAATTCTTGAAAAAGATAAGATAGTGATTATGCTACCTATTACTATCGAAAGTATAAAAACTATTATGTTAAATGAGATTAGCTTTAGGAAAAATATTTCAAATTCGAAGACATTTATTATAAAAATTATTATAAAGAATAATTCTACTATAAATTCAGCTTCTCCATACTTCCCTCTAATGTTATTTGTTGTAGTTACAAGGAGAGTGAAAAGCATAGCTGGAATTACTACGATTAATATGTAAGAAACATAAATCAAGAAAGGACTTATTGTATATAATAAATAAATTATATAAGCTCCAGAAAAAGTTATAGTTACACTTGTAATTATGTACCTCACCATTACTATTACTATTTCTGGAATTTTTAATTGGTGAGAAGAAGCTCTCCTTACAATATTATCTACTTTATTTAAACTTAATTTATAGTAAATTTTATTTAGAATAGAAATTATTGCCTTATTCCTAGTTGTTACTATACTTGCGATTGTAGATGATATTGCTACTACAATGCTAGAAATATTATAAACTGATAATACCGGTAACCCTTCTTGTAAAGCTGTTAATGAAATTACAATTCCAAATTCACTAAGAGAGCTCATGAAAAGTCCGGTTCTAAATGCTCTGATGAACTCTATGCCAGACATCCAATATGCAGTGCTAAATGCTATATATTTTGTAAGTACTAAAACTATAGAAATAGGTAGAGCATAAAGTAAGTAAGTTGAAACTTTAATATAACTTCCTGCAACAAAGAAGAATAGGATTAGAGTAAAATCTGTTAAAGGCTTAATGCTTTTCACAATTTTTTCACTATCTGAAGAAGCATAAGAAGTTCCTATCCCTAGGAGAAAAGATGCTAAAGTAGAAGGTATATTAAGTAACTGACTTAAGATATTAAAAAGAAATACGGAAGCTACACCAGATAAAATTATTGAGTCTTCAGAGAAGTTTATGGTAGGATTTATTAACAATTTTGATATTAGGTATCCTAAAGTAATAGAAATAAATGCTGAAACTATTATTTCTACAAGGTTAAAGGAATTAGATGAAATTACACCAAGAACTATAAAAGCTACTGTGTCCTCTAAAGATGAAACTGAGAGTACTATTTTTAAATCATTCTGGTCAAGTGTTTTCTCAGCTAATTTATATGCGATTGAAGTACTGGTGTTAAATCCTATTACTACGAGAAGGATCGTACTTATGAAATTAAGTCTTATGAATAGGGAAATTAGCATAACTACTGTAGTAACGACTAGAAATTCTGTTAGAACTATGAATAAAGCTCTCTTAAATATTTTCTTTAAATCAACCAAATTAACAGATACACCCATTTCAAATGAAAGCAAATTTACCGCAAGAAAAGTTAGAAACTGAAATATTGAACTACTATAATTTAATCCTAATTCTACTCCTATTATTCCAGATACAAGATAAGCAATAACTGGAGAAACGTTTATTCTTCTAAGCAAAAGTCCTAAGAAGCTAGCAATAACAAGTACTTCAGCTAAACTAGTAAATTCACTCACAAAAATTAATTATTTCCTTGTCAATATAACTATTTTTGTAGATGTTAATCAAAAGCTTTGCAATCGAGAGTAATATATTAAAAGATAATCCTTTAAAAGATCCCAATGTTAGAAAAGTCTATTCTATAGAGGTTGGAGATGTAACTCAAGCTCCAATAGTAATTTATTTGAGTGGATTTTTCTCTTCCTCTATTACACTCTTAAATTATGATCCTTTATCAGAATCTATAAATGAAAAACTAGATAGATTACATAAAGAAGGGAAAATCAAGAATTTAATATTTATACTTCCAGATCTTTTTACAAAATTAGGTGGGAATCAATACATAAATTCAACAGCTGTAGGAATGTACGAGGATTTTATTATAAAAGAATTAATCCCATATCTTTTTGATATATATGGAAAGAAGGATGTAATATTAATGGGAAAGTCTTCTGGTGGTTACGGTTCAATAGTTTTAGCTATGAAATATCCAGAAATAATACGCGGCCTAATAAATCATTCTGGAGATTCTTATTTTGAATATGTTTACTTACCTTATTTTCCTCATGCTATTAGACATATAAGGAGAGAAGGTGGACTTAATAAGTGGTTGGAAAAGTACTGGAGTAAGGAAAATAAGAAGGATAAAGATGATCTTAATACATTAAATATTATTGCCATGGCCGCATTTTATTCCCCAGAAGGGACAGAAATTGTTTTGCCATTTGATCTTGATACTGGAGAAATAATTGAGGATGTTTGGAAAAGATGGCTAGAAAAAGATCCAGTAAGACTAGTAGAAAAATACAGCGAAAACCTGAAAAAATTAAGGCTGATTTACCTTGATGTAGGTAATAAAGATGAGTTTAGGATAAACTTTGGTATGAGGATACTACACAAGAAAATGCTTAGGTATAATGTTAAGCATGAATTTGAAGAATATGAAGGAGGTCATTTCAATACCTCATATAGATACGATATATCCATTTCGTTAATAAGTAAGGTGTTTAATGGTGACAATAGTTAAGATTAAGGAAAAGTTTTTTCTTTTGAACGAAGACGGAGTAATTGAGTTAAAAGAGGATATAAAAAAGATAGATGTACTAGTTGTCCACACAGTTAATGAAGAAGAAATCATAAAGGCTAAAGAGAACGGGTATAAGCTTTTTGAATGTAAGGATGATGTTAAAGAGTGCATTAATAAAATATACAATATTTTATTTACTAGAAAAAAATCATGTAAGTTCGCATAAATTACAATATCCTCCCTTAAATTCTTGCCAGTTCTTATCAAATTTAAATTCACAGCAAATTTTCTTTCCTTCTAGTACAAGAGGTAACCATACTTTATCATCTTCCCACATTTCTTCATAAGGTATATAATTTAGCCAAATAGGTATTGCTTCATCAGTTTCTTCTGGTTTTCCTTTGTATTTATCTGTAACAAACACATAGGTTGTTTCCGCTTCATAATCATCTAGGTAAAACTTTATTTTTCCTACAAGCTTAGGTTCAAAAATAGTAATGTTAACTTCTTCTTTAACTTCTCTTATTGCACATTCTTCAATCTTCTCGTTATCTTTAACCTTACCTCCAGGGAATGTAATTAGACCTTTCCCTAATCCTCTCTTTTTCCTTATAAATAATAAAAAATTATTATTAGCCTTTATAATTACTAAACAAGTAATCATTTTGCAGGAAAACCTGGCTTAACTAATTTTGATAAATCTAGTATTCTATCTATTTCATCATCCTTAAAGCCTAACTCTTTTAATGCTTCTCTTATAGACATTCCTTTGCTTAATCTCTTCCCTATTTCGCTAGCCTTATCATAACCAATAATAGGTGATATTACGGTAACTAATGAAGGACTGCTTTCAGCATATCTTTTCATTCTTTCTATATTAGGAACCATACCATTAATTACCAAATCTCCAAATTTATTTAATGCCTCTGTAAGTAAGTTTATTTGAGTAACCACATTATATCCAATCAAAGGAACGCCCATGGCTAACTCAAACTCGCCTAACATTGATGCAAATTGATTGGCATGATCTAATCCTACTACTTGAGCTGAGACTAATAATGTTGCCTCCACAGTAACTGGGTTTGTTTTACCCGGCATAATACTACTTCCAGCTATTTCTTCTTGAGTAGGTAGATCTATTTCATTGAAACCAGTCATTGGTCCAGAAAACATTAATCTAATATCTTGTCCAAGTCTGTAAAGATCTACCGCAATTGTTCTCATAATACCGCTTAGACTAAGTAAGTCCGTTAAAAGCCTTAATCCTCTAAACTTATTAGCTGGTTTGAAGCCTAATCCAGTTTCATTATTAACCTCTTGAATAACTCTCAGTTGAAATTCTGGATGTGAGTTTAATCCAGTACCTACTGCAGTGCCACCAATAGGAAGCTCCTTAACATATTCTAGTACTTGTTGTAAATTGGTCATATCGTGGTAGAAAGCGTCTGCATATGCTGAAAGCTCTTGACCTAAGGTAACTGGTAACGCGTCCCTTAAATGAGTCCTTCCAGATTTCACAATATCCTTAAATTCTTCACTTTTTCTATTAAGAATAGAAACAAATTTACTAAGTGCTGGTATAAGTTGTTCTTCAACTGCTGAAGTTGCTGCTATTCTTATTGCAGTAGGAACAGTATCGTTAGATGATTGCCCTAAATTTACGTGATCATTTGGGTGAACTTTTTTTCCAATCATTTCAGTTGCCCTTTCTGCTATCACTTCATTAATATTCATATTTAGTCCAGTACCAGAGCCTGTTTGAAATACATCTAAAACTATTTTATCATCATGTTTTCCTTCCATAACTTCTTTTGCTGCTTGCATAATACCTTTAGCTATTTCTTTTTCTAACTGGTTAAGATCAGAATTAACTTTCGCTGCCGCGTATTTTATAAGTCCCATAGCCCAGATTATTTTTCTAGGAAATCTAGTTCCTGTGTTCATAAAAAGTTTTGGTGCAGTCTCAGTGTATTTCATCATATAACTAAAGTATTAATCATTAATTACTTTTACGTTAACTTATTTAGGATATCAGAAAGATTTTTTATGATGATAGTTAAACGTTTTATCTTAGGCGAGTATTCTACCAATACTTACTTAGTTGTTTCTGGAGATGAAGGAATATTAATAGACGTTGCAGAAAATCCATCTGAGGTTATAGATTATATCTTAACAAATAACATAAAACTTAAGTCAATTTATGCCACGCATGGGCATTTTGATCATGTATTGGGTGTTACTGAAGTGAAGAAATATTTTAATGTTCCATTCTTCTTACATAGAAGTGATTTAGATTTATTAAGACGAGATGAAAGGACTAAAGGAATAGTACCAGATGGTTTCATAGATGAAAAATCTATAATAAAAATAGGGAATGAAGAACTAAAAGTGATAGAGACACCAGGACATACAATGGGTAGTGTCTGTTATATTTTTGATGACGGAATTTTTACGGGAGACACATTATTTAACGGGAGTATTGGAAGGTATGACTTAGGAGGAGACAAAAATTTACTAAAAAAGAGTCTAAATAGGTTAATGGAATTAAATGACGGATTAACAGTTTATCCCGGTCATGGTTTCTTTACAACTTTGGGATACGAAAAGTTAACTAACCCCTTTTTGAACGGAGAATTCGAATGGTGAATTAGGAAAAATCGTTATATATTTCGATATCGAGCATTATAGTGGTGATTATGTTTCACTTATTTCACGGAGTCTCATATTTCATTTATTCTCTTTCATTCACAATTATAACTATTCTTTATTTCTTTTTGAATTCATTTTTTGCAGTAATAAGTAATAATAGAAAAACTCAACACTCAAGTTTTTATAATCTCTCTGATCTTACAGTTGTGATACCAGTTTATAAGGAGGAAATAGATATTTTTGAAAAAGTGATAAGGACTTTATATGACACAAGGTTAGAATTTATTGTTGTAGGGGATAGTGTTCTAGAACCATACAAATCAATTACGGAAAGATATGGTGGTAAATTTATTTATATGCGTGAACATAAGGGGAAAAGATACGCGTTAGCCGAGGGAGTTAAGTATGTAAGATCTCCTCTAGTGATGTTTCTAGATAGTGATACGATTATTTATAAAGACTCTATACTAAAGATGTTAAGTGTTTTTGATGAGTCAGTAGGTGGAGTAGGGCCAAATATTAGAATTATGTATGACGAGAAAAATAAATATGCATATTATTATGGTGAATTCTTTGAGAGAATAAGTGAGATAGTAAACAGGGCGGTAAACTATTTTGGAAGTGCTATAATATTAAGTGGACAATGTGTAATATATAGGACCGAACTCGTAAAACCATATATATTATCTAAAGAGTTTTTAGAGCCGAAAATGTTTGGAAGACCAATTAAAATTTCCGATGATAGAGATTTAACCGATTTTGTTATAAAAAAAGGGTATAGGGCTGTAAAAGTCTTTGATGCAGTGGCATATACAAAACCCCCTAGAGACATAAAAATGTTTACGAAACAAGTAACTAGATGGACAAGAGCAAATTATCTTAATTTTATAAGGGAGATAGCTGACGGTAGTATAAGTAAAAGGGGTTCATTATACGTTTTTAATATGATATACACCAATCTGTTACCATTATTTACGCTCTTGTTCCTTTATATGAGTTTCACTAGAATTCTTAAGATCTATTCCTCAATTAATGTAATTAATACTAAGCTCTTATTACTATTGTATCTGCCAACCCGTTACCATTCCGACTTCTTTATCTTTTATTTATTCTTGCATTACGGAGGATTTATAGCTATAATACCCTTTGTAATGACCATGATTTATTTAATTCCAGAAGATAAATTGAAAACTCTAATATACGGTTCTATCGCACTAGCAGTGCAATATATTGCTTCCCTATATGCTATGATAACTTTCTGGTGGCAAGATTGGTTAACTAGATAACTCCTTTCTCTTTCTAAAAAAGGCCATTTCAAGCTTAACCGCATGAGGGCACAATTTTTCCCCACATTCACAAGAAGAATCAATTAGTCTAAATCCCTTTACAGTTACTTTTACATGATAATAACCTAAAGTACATCTAGCTGGGACTAAACCCTCTATTTCTTCAAAATCTCCTTTCTTCTCAGCTTTTATAATTTTTATATCCATAAAAAATAATTTAGGATATCTCCTTCTTTAATTCTTCGTATGCCTTTTTAACTTCTTCTACCGAAGCTTCATCTTCAAGTGTTGTGACATCGCCTACTGGCTGATTAGTAATAACAGCCTTTACTACTCTTCTCATAATCTTACCACTCCTAGTTTTTGGAAGTTTAGATACAAAGTAAATACTACTTAATGACGCTATAGGTCCTACTTGCTCTCTTACCCATTCATTTAAGCTCTTTTTCAACTCCTCATTTGCTTTTTGTCCCACCTTTAATACTACAAATGCTACCGGTACTTCACCTTTTAATGGATCTGGGACTCCTACAACTGCTGCTTCAGCAACGGCTGGGTGATGTATTAAAGCAGACTCTAACTCATATGTTCCTAATCTATGCCCAGCTACTTTAATTACCTCGTCAGCCCTACCTAATATCCAGAAGTATCCATCAGAATCTTTAACAGCGAAATCGCCGGGATAAAATATACCCGGGAATTTAGACCAGTATACTTTAACATATCTATCTGGATCTCCCCAAATAGTTAATGGCATTCCAGGCCATGGTTTTCTAATCACTAGATATCCTCTTTCTTCAGGTTTTGTAGGATTACCATTTTCATTAACAACATCTGCATCAATTCCCGGTAACGGCATTCCATTAGTTCCTGGTTTCAATGGAATTAGATAAAGACCGGGTAAGTGACTAATCATAATACCACCAGTCTCAGTCATCCACCAAGTACTACCAAATGGTATGCTTTCTTTTCCTACCAATCTGAAGAACCATCTAAATGCCTCTGGGTTTATTGGCTCTCCTACAGAATGCATTAATCTCACAGAAGAGAAATCTCTACCTTTATATACATCCTCTCCTAATTTCATGAAAGACCTTATTGCTGTAGGTGAAGTATAAAGTATCGTAACACCATATCTCTCAATTATAGATGCCCACCTATCTGGGTTTGGATAATCTAGAGCTCCTTCATACATTACTGTTGTTACTCCTTCTAATAGAGGACCAAATACTATATATGAATGACCAGTAATCCAACCAATATCAGCAGTAGTCCACATTATATCACTATCTTTAATATCGAATACCCAGTTCATTGTAGCGTGAAGAATAGTTAAATATCCGCCAGTATCATGAACTATTCCCTTTGGCTTGCCAGTGGTTCCAGAGGTATAGAGAATGAATAGAGGATCTTCGCTCTTTGTTCTCTCTGGCTCTACATATGCATTCAAAGGAACTTGCTTATATACATTATCGAAAAATTCATCTCTACCTTCTTTCATAGTTATATTATTATTCGTTCTTTTTACAACCAAGACTTTCTCTACAGTAGATGTATTTTCTAATGCCTTATCTGCTATATCTTTTAGTGGAACTATTTTACCTCTTCTCCAACCTCCATCAGCCGTTACTAATAATTTAGCTCTAGCATCATTAATTCTATCTGCTAATGCTTGGGCACTAAATCCAGAAAACACTACACTAAATATTATCCCCAATCTAGCAGCGGCTAACATAAATATAGGTAATTCGGGTATCATTGGTAAATATAATGATATAGCATCACCCTTCTTTAACCCATAAACTTCCTTAAGAATATAAGCCACTCTATTTACTTCTCTATATAATTCACCATATGTAATATATCTTACCTCCTTTGGCTTATCACCTTCTGCCGGTTCTCCTTCCCAAATTATTGCTACTTTATTTTTTCTCCAACTCTTAGCATGTCTATCCACAGCTAAATATGAAGCATTTATTTCACCACTAACAAACCACTTGTAAAATGGTGGATTAGAATCATCAAGTACCTTTTCCCAAGGCTTAAACCACTCTAATTGAGAGGCAATTGATGCCCAAAACTCCTTGTAATTTTCAGTAGCTATCTTGTGTAACTCTTTATATATTGATGGTGAAATTACTTTGCTCTGATACTTACTTGGTATTATTTTCTCTTCAAATGGAAGAGACCAGTTTACTGACATAAATTAAAATAGGAAAAAACCAATATAAAGTTTTTAAGTATGATTATACCTTAATGAAAATCTGAATTAGACTATTTTTAAGATTTATGAAATAAAACTAAGGTCAATAAGTTGATAATTCGGAGGATAGATTAAGTTTATATCATTAGTTAAATTTTTATGTTCCGATATCGGATTAGATATTGAAATGAGAATAGCAATACCCGTAACAAATGGATATGTAGAAGGACCTGGAGAAGCACTAAAAGTCCAAATATATGAAGTAGAAGGACAAGAATACAAGTTAATAGAAGAATACGAAAATCCAGCTTTAAAAGCTATGGCTGTTAGAGGGGCACATATGTTAAAATCGGCAATAGATAGAGGTGTAAACGCTGTAATTGTTGCTGAAATGGGACCACCAGGGTTAAGATTACTTCAAAACTATAAGATAAAAGCATATTTAGCTGAGGGATTAGACGTAAAAACAGCAATAGAGAAGTTTATAAAAGGAGAATTACCGGAACTTATAAAACCTACACATGAGGAACATCACCACCATCATCACTATTATTAACAAAATGTTTTTTCTTTAACTTAATAACTTTATATCATGGTTAGATATGTTATAATAGGCAATGGCTCACTTACATTATTAGCCGATTCTAAATTAAATTATAGAGAATTATATTATCCACTCCCTATAGATAATCATCTTCATGAAAGTAAAATTGGTCTATGGGTAGATGGAAAATTCTCATGGTTTTCTGATTTACCAATAAAATTAAATTATGAAGAAGATACTCTTTCTGTTACGGCATCAGCTGAATTTAACGGAGTAAAAGTCAAGGTAAAAGATGCCGTAGATATGGCTTATGATATTTTAGTTAGAGAAATTAGCTTAACTACTAATAAGGAGACCAGAGTATTTTTCCATTGGGATTTTCATATAAATGGAAATGATATAGGTGATACAGCCTTATATGACCCATTCACATCTTCTATTATCCATTACAAAAGAGATAAATGGTTCATGTTTAAGTGTGATATTCCATTCTATCAATTTGCTACTGGCTATAAGGAAACTGGAGGATATTTAGGTACATGGAAAGATGCAGAAGATGGAGAACTTTCCGGAAATCCAATAGCACAAGGATCAGTGGATTCGGTTACAAGTATAAGAGTATCTTCAAATACAGTATTCTATTGCTGGCTAGTATGTGGTAGGAATTATAATGAATTGTTCCAAAAGAATAACTATGTTTTGAGAAAAAGTTCTAGAGAATTATTGAGAAGGACAGAAAATTACTGGAAGGCATGGTTAGTTAAAGCCAGAGATTATGATAGTTTAGTCAGACGAAGTTTACTAATTATTGCAGCTCACTGGCAAAATAATGGCGCACTTCCAGCAGCCTTAGACACTGACATTATGAGATTTAACAAAGATACATACAATTATGTTTGGCATAGAGATGCAGCTTTCGCATCGATAGCGTTAACACTTTATGGCTATCAAGATCCTATAAGAAATCTTTTTAATTTTACTAAACCCTTAATTTTTAATGGTTTTCTCTTTCAGAAGTATACTTGCGATGGCAATTGGGGTTCTACCTGGCATCCGTGGAATCCAAGAAGCATACCAATACAAGAAGACGAAACAGCATTAATGCTTTATGCCTTATGGGTTCATTTTAGTAGATTTACTGATATAGATTTTGTAAGACCGCTTTATGCTCCCTTCGTAAAGAAAATTGCTGAATTCTTAGTCTCTTATAGAGATGAAGAAACCGGTTTACCTTTACCCTCATATGATTTATGGGAAGAAAGGCTTGGTACACACTTCTTTACTTCTTTAGCAGTATATGCTGGATTAATGTCGGCTTATAAGTTTGCTGAATTTTTTGGTGATGAAAACTTAAAGGACAAATACCTCACAGCTGCTAATGAAGTGAAAAAAGGATTAGAAAGATTTTATGTTGGTGATCATTTTGCTAGGACTATTTATGAAGATAATAGTATTGACAAAACTGTAGATGCTAGTACATTATTTGCCTCAATTTTAGGACCTTTTGACCCTAAAGACCCAAGGGTTATAAGCAATAGGAAAGTTGTAGAGGAGAAACTTAATATAAATGGCGGAATTGCCAGATATGAAAATGATTGGTATTTAAAACAAGACGAAAAATCTAACGCTTGGTTTATTACGACACTATGGTTAGCTCAGCAATACATTCTTGAAGGCAATAAAGAAAAAGCTAAAAAATATATAGATTGGGTTATATCACATATGCTACCAACGGGTATCATTCCAGAACAAGTAAGTCCTAAAAATACATATCCATCAGTTGCCCCATTAGTTTGGAGTCATGCAGAATTCGTTAAAACCATTTATTATTTTAAGCAGTTAGGATAAATAAATCGTATTCATGAGTAGTATTTTGAATAGCTAGACATCTCAAAAATTATTCCTTCATCAAACAAATAACTTTGACTTGAGATTCAATTTTTATTAATTATAACTGAAATATTCCTAGCTAATATAAGGAATATCCTTAATAGTTTTTTAGCGTAACGTGTAAATACGATTTTCCAATAAGTGGTACGAGTTGAAATATAGGATCAAATTACTGGAATAATATAATCAATATTGGGTAATATCAACCTAGTTGTATAGCTCTAACGACTTTTTATATTTTCATAGTTTAAAGGAGTATTTAATTAGTCCAACGTTTAAGAAATATATTTTGATTTTACAATATATATTCTTGATGTGTGATTATAAGCTGAGTAAATATGATAGACCGTTGAAAAAAACTGAAAAGATATTGTTAGTGAGTAGAGAAATATTTAATAAAATATTTGATGAAAAATATTTTAGGGTTCTCGTTTCCCAAGATAGAGATGGGCTTAGTAAAAGCTATTATTACTACATTTTAGATTTCTATAAAAATGTTGGATTAATAGAAGATAATGCTTTAGTTTCTGTCACTGTGATTCCTTTTGTTATTGAAAATGATAAAATAGTCCTCGATAAAGCATTATTATCTGTTACTAAAAATGGACTAATTCTAATTGATCTAAATTCTGATAAATATAAGTGCGATTCATGTCCATTAAAGGCAGAATGCAAATATGGTTTAAAGAACGTTGCGTCTCAGCTAAAAATAAAACCAAAAGGTAGATCATTAAATGAAATTTGGGATAACTTAATATCTCAGTTGACAAAAAAGGTTATAAATAAGGTTGTAATGCTACCAATTCCTTAACATTATTTTAGTTTAGATATGCATCTAACTACATCTCTAAATACATAATATAGATCTCATATGTTTCGTCTCTAGCAAACCTGAGTGTGTAACCTTAGGAGGTTTATTAGCCCTTACTTCCGGCTCTTTTGAAGATATTGTAATACCATATAACGTGCAGTGGATTTCACTAATTTATAAGTTTAGTCCACTTCACTTGTTACGAGATGAAAATAGCTTATCCCTAATCGTTTCAAAATTTTATATTAATTAAAGAATTCGGAAAGATAAATTTAACTTAGCTAAATCTAAAATATATTTGATAATGCTCTAAATCTGACTTCCATATAGTCCCTAATGGTCAGTTATATTTTCTATGCAGAATACGAATAAAATTATCTGCATGTGATTAGATCACAAACCTGTTAATAATGTTTTAATAGCACAGAATATAATATTATAACTGATCCCTTCATCGTCCTGAAGGGCGAGGCTTTCTTCTCAATTTCTCATTCTCCAAAATTTGAATAGCGAACAAATAAATGACTATTATGTTATATTACAAACCATGACGTTTTATTAAAAATTATTAGAACTAGAGGGATATTATAGAATGATGTCTAGTATTAACATTCTTTCTGCAGCAGATCTATTACTTAGGGAGGCTAATGAGTTGTTGGAGAGGAGTGGTGTTGTTCAAGCTTCGGAAAAGTATTATAAGGCTGCTGAGGAGGCAGTTAAGTTGATGGTAAAGGAGTTAAATTTGACAGAAATACTAGAAAAGTTAAAGAAGAAGATTGAAGTTTAGGAATTTTACATGATGCAATTATTCAATTATCTCAGTGATTAGATAATGATAAGATTGTAGAACTTTGGAAATCCGTAGTGATGATACTTACTGCTAACCGAGTGTGGAGATAGTCTCATCATTAAGCTACAAATTCTGGGATTAGCATTCTCTCCCATAAGACTAGGGCTATGGAATACTTCACCATATTTATACTCCTGTTAACAGCCTTCGTCGCCCTCTTGACAAGCCTATCCCTCAGTGAGGAATGAAGCCCCTCGTTGGGATTAACTGGTGAGACTACCGTGTGATCCTTTAACCAAAAGTTGTAATCATCACTCACCCATCATCTGGCAAATACATTTCAACCTCACGAAAGGTATTCTCATCCCTATCACCCACAGAGTAAATTATGTATAACCCTAGCCTAGTATACAAATAACAAGTAAACACCCACTTGTAGAAAGCCCTAGTATTTCTGTACAAGTACGTCCACACCTCATCAACAACCCTAGTAACGGCCTTACCCTTGACCAGCTCTTTAGCCCTACTCCACTAGCTTCTCATACTTCCTCTTATCATAACGCTTAACCCAAGTGAAAACAGTACCCAAAGGCACATTAAGAACCCTAGAAATAGCCCTCATACTCATACCATTAGTATACATCCTCAAAGCCTTCTCCCTCACCTCCTTAGAGTGGTGGTGATAAACCGCGTCTGCAAGGAAGTACTTACCGCAATCCCTACACAGAAACCTCTGCCTACCAAGAGGCTTACCACACTTAACGACGTGATGACTACCACAAGAGGGACAAGCTAAATCTTGCCTAAATACAGGCTTCCTACCCATAAGTAATACTCATAATACAAATATAAATAGCTTAATGACGATACTATCTCCACACTTGAGCCAAGGATGAAATAAAAGTCATAGACTTATAAAATGGTTTATACACAGTTAAGTAAGAATAGCTTTAGATGTTAAACTCGAAGGTTTTACATTATGAAACTTAACGCAATTCCATCGAAGTAGATTTGAGGAGAAAGTTTAGAGTTAATTAAATATCCTTACTAACTATACGTACTTAAGATTTTCTCTATTTCGTTAAGAAGCAAAATAATGTCGTTCTTGGCTATTTCATCATTTGTGTAAGGACTTACGATACCCTCCTTATCTGGGCCATTATACTGATATTGATGAATAAGTAAAGCTAAATTAGTATAAAGCGAGATTTCACCCCCGATAACTTGTGAGACTATTTTTAATGCAGTACTGGGCATTATAGCGATAACCCAATCGACTTTCTCTATCATTTTCCCACCTTTTATTTTAATTTTACCCGTAAACAAACCCTTCAACTTATCCCTATGATCTACGGCAATACCTGCAACTAAAGCTTTCCAAGCCTGATAAGTTTTCCCTGCTGCATTCCTAATTAGGCCTTCATCAAGGAATTTTCTTGCAATCTCCGCTTCATATTTAGCCTCTAAGAGTCTTGTCTTCTTATAAGCTTGAAGATCAAACCAAGGCTTCGGTAGCTCTTGCATTTTTAAATCCCTTTTAATATCTATCACTTTACCACATAATAAGGTATAGCTATAACTATCAATGGAGATTTATAATTTAAATAACATAAAGATCGTTAACAGCTAACAATGAGCACCCTTAAACCATTTTATCATATAAAGTACTGAACCGATTAATAATATGACTTGAGCGAATATTTATTACCCAAAGAGCTCTCTCTTTTTTGTAATTAAAAAATAACATTAAAATAGTGCTGATAGTGATCATTGATAGAAATATAACTGGACTATTAAGGAGAAAGACAAGAAATATTCTGGTTAAAAGAAAAGGGATTAAAACCCAAATGAAAAAGACGTATTAGGATTTATACACCAGAACTATACGATAAACTGAGAGAGGAATTTCACTACCATCAAAGATTACTGAAGACTGTTACCGTGATGCACTAGCAACATACAAGAGTTAGTACAATAATCCTAGAAAGGGACGATTTTAAAGAGTATATAAACCAACAGTATGGTTAACACCAAAAGCTAGTTACACAATAAACTTTGAAAAAATGAGTGTTAGAATAACAAGTATTGGTGAACTACCCATCTTGGGTTATCCTAGGCACGGGGAGGGATATAAGGGGTATGAGGACGAGAGGTTGGATGTAAATTCATGAAACCTCAATGAAAGTCTGACCCCTAATTTATTCAAAACCCTTAAGAACTCAGCCCTCAAGTGGTGTAAGAATCTTATCTTTTACTCCGCTAAATGTTGCATAGCTTACAGTACAATTTGTATTTCAATCTGCACTTCTTTTCCTCACTTCTTCTGCAATTTCTAATAACTCTTTAGGACCTATACTTAAGTCAGCAATTTCTTCAGGTTTTTCCTTTAAACTAACTAGCCCTACTTTTTCCGCAATCTTACTCATCCTTTTTATAGCCTCCTTAGCTTCTCCTTTAGTTATTTCGCTCATTTTTACCTCAAATGCCCAGATAGGTTTCTTCTTTTTAACTATCACCACGTCAATGTCCTCCTTAGGAGAGTAATATAGCACTCCGCCAAAATATTTTGCTAATAACTCACCTACACTAAATTGCACTTCTCTCCCTATAGGCAACTCGTTTACCTCCACGTCTAGTTCGGAGACTGCATACTTAGCCTCGGCATATAAGGCTAAGGAGAGCGGAGGAGAGTAAACCTTATAGTAATTTTCCTTAGAGAGTGTAGGAATCTTCTGTACAAGTCCCATCTTAACTAGTTTATTAACCATTGAGGAGATAGTCCCCTCACCGCCTTTAGGTTGTATAATCCCTGCAATTTCTGAAGTCTTCCAAATGCCCTCTCCTAGAAGGAGTAATGTCTTGTAATATATTTCACTTAACTGCCTTTCTTCCTCTTTAAATACCTCGCCTATTAGCCCCTTTGAAACTAAGGAAAGCTCTTTTATCTTCCTAACAAAGTCATTATAACTATCTACAAAAGGAATTATCCAAGGGTCTCTGTAAAGCACTGAAAGAAGGGGATCTCTCAACTGTGAAAGCACGTCCTCATAAGATATTATCCCTATTTCCATGGGCAGAAATAATCCAAGGAGTGGGCTATTCCTATCAAATACCTTGTTAACTATTCCGTAACTAGAAGCCACAAGGACTAGGATCCCTTCCCTTTTCCAATTGCTTATTATACTCCAGTATACCTCAGGCAACCTTTGGAATTCATCAATTACTGCAGTACCTCCCTTGGACAGCGTTGATTTTACCTCCTTTATAACGTCATCTATTTTCATTGTATTATCATTAAGGTCTATTGCGTTGTTTGAATCCGCTATTAATGCGTAAAAGTCCATTTTTAGGTTGTTTTTTATAAGCGTAGTCTTTCCGGTTTTTCTCCTTCCGTAAACTAAAGTCCAACTGTTAATGTTCCTTATCTTTTCTTCTTCTCGTCTTCTAAGATATAATCTCATATGACTAGTCTTATCAGACTAGTTTATAAGGTTTGAGAATTTAGTTTCTTTACTTACAAATAAGTGTGGAGCATGGGTAAGAATTTAGAATGAAGAATAAAAAGGAATTTTACAGATTATACCAAGAAGGGAAGGAGCTCGGGCTCAGTAATAATATTCTAGCTTTCTTACTTCTTTCCGCTGTTGAAGAGATAAGCAAGTATTTTATTGGGGTTTTGATAAGTGAATCGGCGATTCTATATTAAGAAGAAATATTAGGAGTAGAATTTATAATGAATATATGATTAAATATGATTTTTTTCCTAGCTATTTATTACGTAATGCAAAACTTTGATGCCGAGACAATACGTGATAAAGTTAGATTTCTAAATGGATAGACATTAGGAAGAGATATCTCATTAACGTTTCACATACTGAAGTTAATTCTACGGATCTAACTGAGATTGAAAATTATTATTTATGGAGAAGGCGATTTTGGAACTTAGTAAGGATGAGAGTTGCTATATACTAAATACGTTAGTTAAAGTTTTAGTTTCGTAAAAGTAAGTATGGTTAAATTATTCGTCACTAAAAATAACGGGAACGCTTCCAGTTAAAAAACTCTCATAATCTTTACAAGAGGCTGGGGTTCAGACGAGAAGCTGGACAGAGAGACTTTGGCGTTATGCGTACTGAGACAGAAAGTTAGTGAGGCCTCTCATGACCGCTTGATGTTTATGCTTAAAACTTTGCCCATATGATAGATGAGCCCGAGAGAGCGTCCAATGTGTAATTAATGTGAATAACTAAATAAAGTAAAAAGTTATAAAAAACGTTTGCTCAGAATTAAATTCACTTAATTATAAGAAGTATGATAATATAAAATCAGTTTATTAAAAGCAATTACAAATAATCTCGCAATTTTCGATAACCCAAGCTGAGAGAACTTTTCTAGCATGATTTCCCACCGAGTTTTTCTAGTGTAAGACTCGCCTCTTCCTAAGAGCCCTAAACCGCTGAATATTATAAGCTAAACCTACGAGATTAGCGAAAGTATTCAACACCTCTAAACTCCTAGCATAACACCTCATCTTGAGGAAAATCCCAAAGAACTCAACACCACTCCTCAAAATCTCCAAACCCCTCCTAACCTATAAGACTCACTGTAAATCACCATAACAATCAGCATCTTCAAGTAAGTCAAGGGGTCATATTTAGTGAACTTGAAACCCTCGAACTCCCTTCTGATCACTAGCTCTTTCAAGATCTCCTCGCAATCCAAAAGATATTTACTCTTCCAACCCAATTGGGGGATTACGCTTGGTAAATCTCAATCCTCATGGTATAACCTAGGCTTAAGATTAATATACCCCATTAAAACTAATATTACTTGGGTGAGCACGGGAGTCCTCCATCTAGTTGGGTTGTTCATCGTTCACCCCCAAGAAAAATCCCCGTGCTCACCAAAAAAGTATTACGATGAATTCTCCATCTAAGTAAAAACAATTAATACAATTTATTTCAAATGAACGAAATTGTTGTCCACACTGAGACTGAACATAGTTAACACTATGTAAGGAAATCACGGTATTACAATCACAAGATTTATATAGGGGATACACGTTTGACACCCACAGATTCTCGGTTAGCATTTATAGGAAAATCGTTACATTTTTACGTTACGTTAAATAAATGTAAGATATATTGTCTTATTAACTGAAAATTCCTTGTGATTAACGAAATAAAGTAAGGAAGTAAATTCAAAGTATTTATTGGTTAATGAGCAAATATTATAATTTTTTATGGTGAGGGAATTTCCTTAAACTACTACTCGGTTCCCACAGGAATGTTAGAGGCGAAGCATGTGGAGCCTCTCACGGGGGACCGGATAAGGGGTATGGAAGTTGATATCATGAAATCTCGATGAAAGTCCGACCCCTTATCAGAGGAAAACTACCTGGAAGTCACTCTGGGACTATAACATAGTTCTTCAGCTTATCGTTTAATTTATTAAATAGTTTTAGGTCAGTAGTTAATAGCTTAGTACCTTCCTTTATAGCGAGATAAAGAAATGCGGAATCATAGAAAGGTAACTTCTCCTGTACTGCTAAGTTAATAGCTTCCATGGTAATATCCTTAACATAAACTATCTTGCATAATTTCTCTATAAAATCTAAAGCATTCTTTAACTGCTCCAATGTAATATTGTAATCATCGTTAAATATCACTATCCTTTTCCAGGCAACATTAGAAACTTCAGCAAAGGCCAAATCCAACGTTAAGAAATCTTCATCACTGCCTTCTATTATTTTTATCACTTTGTCTGTGAAATTATCTCTAAAGAAAAATGAAGCTATGGCAGAAGAATCGAGTATCAAGCTTCCCTGTCCTCTCTGATTAAGTCCGCATTACTTATATTTTTCATTTTAGCTAAATTCTTTCTCCCCTCTTCTATGTATTTCCGTATTAACTCCTCCCTTACTCTATCCTCTATATACTTACTTATCTCCTTTTGCCAATCCACGTTTACCAAATTCATTAATTCCCTTAGCTTTTTCGGTATCCGTATACTATAAACGGTAGACACATAAATAGATTCTCGTCCAGGTTAAAATAAATTACGGCTAATAATTTTAGGTTTTCCTTAGATTTTGGCGGGTCTTTCACAGCTCTTTTACGAATTCACTTTATTTTCTCATTTTGAAATCAAAAAATTGATTGTATATTAACAATTGGAGAGACCAAGGAGTTATACCACGGACTTAATGGGGATAATGATATATAATCAATTATTTCTTCATAGAATTATACTAATTCTATGGGATTATCACAATTCGCAAAGGAAACCTGACTCACCCACAGTTATGATGCTTCATAGATTATTTGATTTTTTATTAAAGCTGAATACAGATTTTACTTTTTAGTTTAACGATTAATTTTGAATTTAATGAAAATTGTGAACCTAACGTCTGAGAAAATTGAAGCGTCCCACAAAAGCATTTAGAAATTTCAGATGCATAATTCTTATTGAATACTCAAGTCATTTTTATTCTCCGTTCAAATATGTAATCAAAAAGGAGTTAAGGGTCATTTAATACTCTAACAATTTTTTGGAAACTTCTTAATTTACCTACTTTATCTAGGTTTATATTACTGATACGTCTAGGTAGATCACTCTTTTCATATCTTTCATGAGTTCTTAGATAATCAAGCGGATTATTCTCTTGTGGAAGTAAAAGTATTTCTATGTGTGGTTTGAAAACGATTATACAAACTTTGCCTATATCTTCTCCTGCCCTTTTCAGCATATCTTTTAACCTATTTTCAATAGAGTTAGGATCCTCGTAGTCGCTGTCCACGAAAATTATTATTCTATTAAATTCCTTAGAACTAGCACTTCTCACGATTCTTACAGTTTTTGTAGAAATTATATTACCTTTTCCACCTGCTGAATGGCAATCCAATTCGATCTCTTTTCTATCACTTGGTTTTCCTTAAGTTTTTTAATTAATTCGGTAATTGCCCTACAACCATATTTATCTTCCATAATAGCAAAGATCTTCTTTCTACTTGTTTCACTCAAAATGATTCCCTAATACAATATCCATTCGCTTAACAAAATACCATCATTAACCAACTTCTCCTTTAATTTATTAGGTTCATTTATTTTGCTGACCTTAGTTTCCCCTTTTTCTTTATCGAGTATTATAATTTCAGAAGGGTCCATAAAGTCAATGATTAATGGTGAATGTGTAGTCATTATAAACTGAGTATTAGAATAACGCATAACATCAATTAAGTTTTCAATATATCTAAGATGAAGTGAATTCTCTATCTCATCTATAACTATAGTTGACAATCCTAACAAATATACTGCAACGAGAATTGTTAACATTTTTATGAACCCGTCCGATACTGATGACGGTGGTAAGATTAATTCTCTGTTTTCACTTTTTTCAACAAAGTAGAGTCTTATATTTCCGTCCTCAGTAAAAACGGGTCTGAGTGAAATGTTATTTTCATTCAAGAAGTCATGAAGTGGTTTCATGTTTTCGCTCTCTATAATTTTAGTTAGATTGTTTGCAATAACTTTTACCAATCCGCGACCGTTTTCGTCCACTGCTTCTGGGAAGGTAAAGTGTACTGGTGATACTGCAATTTGAGGAACTATTCTGAACACACCTATATCATTCAAGAAATTCGTCATAAAATCTATGAATTCTCCGGGAAGGGGGAAATTAAGATTGTATATTATTGTAATGTTGGGTATTATTTGTGAGACGAATAAGTTAAACACACTTAGATTTTGAGAGATTGTAACTTCTTTATTTTCATATCTAATTACGTTATTTTCTCTTTCTATGGTATGAGAGGCGAAATTTATTATTTCCTTTTTTATCTGCAAATTGTTTAGTGAAACCTCATAGTGGTAATCTTTGCTCTTATATGTACCGTTAATCTCAAAGGAGATGTCCAAATTTTCATCTTGCATAAATATAACGTTCTTGTAATCTCCCCACCGGATGAAAGGATAAGGTGGGTAAGATAGGGGTCTAATGAGTTGCTTTAGAAAACTAAAAGCATCAACGAGATTAGTTTTACCAGAACCATTAGGCCCAACTACGACATTCACTTTTCCAAATTCAAATTCAGCGTCACGGTAGCTTTTAAAGTTCTTAATCGCCAATCTTTTTATCATATGATAAAGTGTGATACCGCTTTTAAAAACTTTAAATAACACTAGTAGTTAGATTATGGATCTCATTACATTCCAATATGAGGCTATCTATGAAGAGGATACTTTATAAAAAAATGGGGTTAAGGGGGCGGAAAGCCTTGCCTCTCTGAGGCGGGAATGGATAGCCCCTTATAAAGTTTAAATATTAGCTCTTTTAATTTTCTCCTAATGGCTAGGAGGGTTAAAGCGATCAGAGCTACTGTTTCGATGAAGATCGCCCTATCTGAACCCCTCCTAGCTCTTGTGAATAACTACGTTAAGGCACTACGTTATTCGTTGTTTTGGTTGAAAGAAAATGTGAAAAATCCGGAAGAGAAGGGTGTGTTAGGAAGAGTCCATGAGGAGTTATATGATAAGTTAAGAGGGGAATACAATCTACCATCAAAGGTTGCTGAGGACTGTTATAGGGATGCACTCTCAGTATACAAGGGTTGGTATAATAACCCAAGGAGGGGTAGGTTTCCTAGAGTGTATAAGCCGACTGTATGGTTAACACCAAAAGCAAGTTATAACATAGATTTTAACAAGATGGTGGCTAGGATTGCTGGTGTCGGTGAGCTCCCAATCCTTGGTTATCCTAGAAACATTAAGGACTACATGGACTGGAAGATGAAGGAGGCAAGGTTGGTAATCAAGGGTGATAAAGCGTTTCTTAAAGTGGTTTTTGAGAAAAAGAAAGTAAAAATTCAACCTAGGGGTAGTGTTGCTGTTGATATTAACATGAATGAGATTGTTGTTGGTAAGGATGATACTCGTTATGTTAGGATTTCTACACGCCTTCATGAGGTTCATCATTGGAAGTCTTTAGCTGAAGTTCTGCAGAGAAAGTACCCTAAGAGGTGGAGGGTGAATAAGAGAATTCTTGTAAGGATTAAGTACTTCTACTCTAAGGCTAAGCGAATCATGGAGGATTTTGCTAGAAAGGTTGGGAAGTGGGTTGTTGAGGTTGCAGAGGATTTTGGTGCTAATGTTATTAAGTTAGAGAACCTCAAGAATTTGATTAAACATGTTAATAAATTACCATCTGAGTTTAGGGATAAACTGTATTTGATGCAATACCGTCGTGTTCAGTATTGGATTGAGTGGCAGGCTAAGAAACACGGCTTGTTGGTTGTGTATGTTAATCCTCACTATTCTTCTGTCTCTTGCCCTAAGTGTGGTAAAAAGATGAAAGAAGTAGGTTATAGGTACTTCAGCTGTCCGTCTTGTGGTTATGAGAATGATAGGGATGTTATTGGAATTATGAATCTTAACAGGAGGGGGTCTCTGACCCTCTCGTCTGCCCCTCAAATGAGGGATGTAGTCCCGAACCGATGAGGGGAACCCTCGCCCTTCAGGGCGGGGATGAAGTCAGTCCTTATCGACCAACCTATTATAAAACCCAGAGCTCATTTAAAGAATCGAAATTAATAATTTTAGGATCTTTTGTCACGTGAGAGCGTCCAATGTGTAATTAATGTGAATAACTAAATAAACTAAAAAGTTATAAAACATGTTTACCTAGAATTAAATTCAGTTAATTACAACAAATATAATAATATAAAATCAATTTATTAAATGTAACTACAAATAATCTCGCAATATTCGATAATCAAAGTTAAGGGAACTTTCCTAGTGAGATTTTCCAATCTAGAGTTTAACACACGTATAATCTAGGTGTAATCTCATTAAGTATTATCATGCAAGTTGGTTCTGTAATATTTACTTTTCTACAAAAATTTATTAATAAAGTAAATTATATTAATTACACATTGGACGCTCTCACGTGAGATTCACGGCTCTTTTGCGAATTCACTTTATTTTCTTATTTCGAGATTATACTTTGACAGTTAGAAAAACCAACGAGTTATACCACGGACTTAATGGGGATAATGATATATAATCAATTATTTCTTCATAGAATTATACTAATTCTATGAGATTATTACAATTCGCAAAGGAAACCTGAATCGCCCTCCTTTGTCTTTCTAATTGTCAATGTACAATCAATTATTTAATCTCAAAATGATAAAATAAAGTGAATTTACAAAAAGAGCCGTGAATCGCCCAGAACCTCTGAATCGCCCGAAAGGTTTATTTATAAATAATATTTACTATAATTATGTATTTAGTTTATATTGATGAGAGTAGAAGAAATTGTGAAAATAGAATAGTTCTAGGTGGACTAGTAATTAAAGATGAATTCGTTAAGAATGTGAATAACATATTCGCTGATGTAATTTTAAATGAAATCAGTAGTGCAATAGATAGGCATACAATAGGTTCAGATAATTTGGAAGACGTTGAAACATGGATTAAGGATCGGCGGTCTCTTAATGATTTAATAATACACATGAAGGAGTTTATAAATGAGAAGGATACGTTAAGGAAGTTATTGAAAAAAATAGGCGTTACACATGAACAAATTATAGAAATTAAAAGGCATATTTTATTCGACATCGTGGAAAAGCTCGGTAAGATGAAAAGGGAAGAAGTTTTCGCGGTAGCTTCCAGAATAGAAAAACACTTAACATTGGATTTAAAGTACAAATTAGCTTTTAAGTTTATTCTTGAAAGGATTGCAATGAGCGTTAAGTATGGGGAGCCTATTCTAGTGGTTTTTGATACACCGGGCAAGGATTTTAAAGCTAATGAAATTTATGAGACATATAGGAAATGGTTAAATGAAGGTGTTATAGACGATGGTGATAAGAGTCCTTCATTTAGTGATTTAAGAATGAAGTATTTCGACGAAATCCTTATGTCAAGAGAAGGAGATCGAATACATAGAGGTTTACAAGTAACAGATGTCATAGCGTGGACTATAGGTAGAATGGATAATATAGATATCAAGAATAATACCTCTCCTTGTGTATTGAGAAGAGCAAGTAAAAAAGATCACGAATATGAAACAGTTGAACTATGCAACACTATCTTAAACAAGCTCTTTATAAGAAATAATGATAAAATATTAACGCTTAAGATTTACTAGGCACGGGCTTGGGCCTTATGACCCGCACCCGTGCCCCCCGCGTTATGCGGGTTTAATAACATCAATAATGCTATTCGTTTATTCTCTATTAAACTTTTCGCTTTATTAAATGCGAGTGTGGACAACAATTTTATTCATTTGAAATATTTACATTTATTATCACCCCTTTGTCTAACAAATATACTTGAGAGTAAAGGATGTTATAGATTAAGAAGAAGGTCGAGAGCCAGCGTGCTATAGTAAACCTATTTGAGTTCCAAGGGAAGTGGGAGTCCATTGAGGAGAGTCTATGCTTTAAACTTCTAAAGCCTTGTTCAGCGTAGTCCCTCTTACTAAACGTGACCATCTTATGCTCCACATTAAACCAACTAAAAGCATTATATACTGATAACCCATCATGTAAGTAGATGACCTTGTCAACCCTCTTGAAGTATTTACTAGCTAAAGCCTCAACACCCCTCATGTTAACTAGGACAACTAGCACATGGAGCCCACTCCTCAAGCTAGTAACCATAAAGAACGGTATAGCACCAGTAACTATATCCCTAACGATACATACGTAATAATAATTACCACCAATAACGAGAACCTTAGTCTCGTCAACAGCATAAAAGCCACTCAAGAGCACAAAATACCTAACTCAACCTCCTATAATAATACAGCAAGGTAGAGTGTGATAACCTAGCCCTCCAAGAAGACAAGCCAGCAAGGTATTCGGCAAGGCTTAACGCAACTCCTTCCCTAGGCGTGGAGGGCCGGACAAGGGCTAGGAGGGAGTCTGATAAACTAATCTTCATTGAAACTGTTGCTCTGATTGAGTTCTTTCCCCTCCTAGCCATTAAATATTCACTAGAAAAACTCATATTTAAATCTACATCCCCACCTTGAAGGACGAGGCTTTCAAACTTTTGTAAAGAGCAATTACTATCAGTTCCTAATGGAAGAAAAGGCTTATTATATTGGTATACCAATATAATATTATGGTAAATGTTGTCATTACTATAAAGGTGAATGAGGAAATTGCTAAATTAATTGAGAAGATGATTAAGCTTGGAATTGCTAGGTCGAAAAATGAGGCTGTGAATTTATTAATAGAATATGGAAGAGTAGAAATAGAGAAAAAAATACGTGAACAGGAAGAGGTTATGAGGTTAGTTGATGAATGGTTTAAGAATGGTTTTCCATATAAACGATTGAATACTTCTGACTTAAGGGAAGAAAGGTATGAGTGATTCTCACTATGTTGATACTAATGTCATATTATCCCTAGTGGAGGAAGATTCTAATTACGAAAAAGCAATAAGAATTAGGGGTATTAGAAATTTAGTTACTGGGGAAATAACAGTTTTAGAGCTTAACTCTTTCTACTCTAGGAAACTTAAGGATGAAATTAAGGCCAAAGCCGCAACCATTTACTCGTTAAAGTTCTCTAACGTAAGAGTGGCTGAAGTTGATTGGAACAGGTTGCTAAGGAAAAGTGAAGAACTTTCTTTAAGGCTACAGTTAAAGACCTTAGACATATTGCAGATAGCATCTGCTACACTGATTGGGGTTTCACAATTTTTAACTTTTGATAAGGACATACTAAGTAAAGAGGAACTGGTCAAAAAATATACGGGGATGGAAGTTAATGATTTAAGTAAATAGGTTAAGGAGATTCATCCGAAAATCATTACATTTTTACGTTAAAAACAAGAAAGACCTATAAAGAGAGCTAAGGAAAAGGCTAATGCTCGTAAACCCTCTTATGGAAGCCAATAGATAATACTCTTACGGTTAAAACTGGGTCTAGTGTTAACGGATAAATTATAATTTGATTCAAAAAATCTTTCTATAGCTATGTTGTATTTACCCCTCATAATTTCATAGACGTATATTACAGTAGTTGCAATACTATTGAAATTTTTTATAAAATCAAGTAGATTTTTATCCCATTCATTATAGAAATCATTACGTTAGAATCAAGCACTACCACATTCTCTCACTTTGAAACTCTTTCTGAATTCTTCTACTTTCTTCTCTAATTCTTTAGCCTCTTCTTCACTCAGAATTCCAAATATCAGATCTAAAGCCTCTACCCTCCCTTACTATTCTTATTGTAATATTCAATTAATTCGCTTATAACTTGGCTAAATGATTTATTACCTTTAAGTTTAGATAATTTCTCGTAAACTTCATCGGAAATAGTTATAACTTTTGGCATATGATATATGTGTATACATGCATATATAAAAATTTCAATATAAGTGAACTAATTGAATCTAATAAATCTTCTAATGTTTAGCCGGATTTCCTCTACAAGGAGCTAAGTGCCCTTGTCATCAATTTGGAGCTACCGTAAAAAGGCATGGTTAGCTAAATCAGTTATCACAAAAGAAATTGCAATAACCAGAAGTCATTAAAGTGCTCACTCCCTACTTTAATAAAATTTTATTTAATTATCTGTTATTATTCTCATACATGGAGGAATTAATAAAGAGGGCTGAAGAGATGGGAATTAACGTTGAAGATGTGTTGATAAGTAAGGATCCTAAGGAGGAGATAAGGCTTAGACTTGAACTAGCTAAAAAGTATATGAAGGAATGCGAGGAGTACTTAAAGACGAGTGATGCTATTCAGGCTTCTGAGAAGGCTTATAAAGTAGCTGAGGAATTGGTTAAAGCCTTAGCTGAAAAGTTCAATTTACCAGAATACCAACAAGCAATGAAAGAGGGGAGATGGTACACATACTTACTAACCAAAGCGGCTAACTCATTAGCAAGTAAACTAGGCAATTGGGTATCTGACGGTTGGAGCAACGGTTATCTACTTCACGTTTGGGGTTTTCATGAAGCAAAACTTACTATTACCGATGTGACATCTTACATAAATAGGATTAGAGATATGCTAAATGAGGCCAAGAAGATTTTGGGCAACTAAAGCTTTACAAGCTTGATAAGCTTTTCTAGCGGCATTCCTAATTAGACCTTCATCAAGGAATTTTCTTGTGATCTCTGCTTCATATCTAGCCTCTAAAAGTCTGGTCTTCTTATAAGCTTGGAGGCAAATCGGTAGCTCTTGCATTTTTTAAATTCCTTTTAAATATTTATCGTTTTACCACATAATAAGGTATAGCTGTTAATGGATATTCGTAATTTAAATAATATCCAGTCATTAACAAATAATAATGAGTATTATCAAACCTTTTTTACCGTGTCTAAAAGAAGTACCGAACAATGATGAGATTATGAGCGATCATTTATTACCAATTTTATAATTAAAAAATAGTATTAAAATAGTGCTAATAGCGATCATTGATAGAAATATAACTGGACTATTAAGGGCAAAGACAATAAATATACCGCTTATGGTGTCTATTATAAGAAGAGGGATAAAAATGAGTAAGAACTTATTCTCATCTTTTTTCTTTATAATTAAGGAAATAAGACCGATAGTACCTAAGGAGGCTAATAATAAACTAAAAGGCGAGGAAGTTATAACATATTGTATTGCAGATGCTAGGACTGTAAGCCCTATAAATATTGAGGGTATTTTTTCTGAGCTCATTAGTATGATTATTAAATAGGAAAATTTTATGCTTTACTTTAGTTTAACAACATACTTAGACTCTTCAGTATGGGAATCTCTTTTTTAGCGTAAAAAACGAGATGAACAATATTCAAAAAAGATCTAGTGAACACTAATTTTTGGAGAAAATTTTGTACATTAGAGGGCGGACCTTAACATATGAAGGGGAGTAAAGACAAAGGGATGGAATCCTACAACAGGGACTTCGTTAAGTCTACCTCAAACTAATCTACACCTCTCTAACTAATACACTTTTCCCCGAAGAACTCTTTAAAGCTAGAGGAACTTACTTGAGTAGGCTTGGGAATGAGGGGAGGAGAGCATTAAACCTCTTAAACAATATTGATGACGTTAGAAAGGCATTAAGGAAGATGGGTAAGAAAGTCTTGAGGGAGACTAGGGAGTTTAGGGCTAGGACTTGTGATGTTAGGAAGGAGTTGGTTCTTATTCTCCTCTGTTATTTGGTTCGTTCTTTGGGTGAGGTTGTGGGGGTTTTGTCAGTCTCTCGTTGATTTTCTGCCTTAAGGAGATGAGGGAAATTGTTGCACAATGTTTACCTCAAGTTGGGAGTTGTTTTTTCAAATCTCAGCTAACTCTATGTACCCCTTTTTAGCAACGTGAAATTAATCCTATATTTCCTTGTTTTTCTAATAAAAATATATTTAATTATACTCTATATCATAAAATATATGTGGTCTTATTTGAATGGTCCTGGTTTTGCTCAATTTTGGCTAATGTTATTATTTATCTCAGGAAAAAAGAGATTCCCATACTGACGTATAGATAACGTCTCTTCCAGTTCGTCCAATGGTCTTAGTTTAATACAAAGTTTTTAGAATAATTACCTAATTGATACTAAGTTTAAAATAATAAATCTATTTATCTTAATTAAGAGGTTTTTTATGTTTTTATTTTATTTAATTCACGACTTTAATATATGGTCTCTAATAGACCGGATAATTCGTAAAAGTAGTCAGAAAAAGACTTAAACTTAAAAAACAAGAAGCAGTTGTGGAAGAAGGGATTAAAAGTTTCATAGCTGAATGGCTGACCGCGGGCCTACCAAAACTCCTTGAAAGGGAGGTTACATTACCAGTAGATAAGGACTATATAATCACCGTTACGGGCGGGAGGAGGAGTGGTAAAACTTACCTACTTTACCAAACTATAAAGAAAATAATCGAGGGCAGAATAGCTACATTTGATGAAATACTCTATGTAGACTTTGAGGACTACAGACTAAGGGGGATAAGCGTTAAAGACTTAGACAAAATAATTAAAGCTTTCATAGAACTTACTGGAAAGCAACCGAAGTACATCTTTTTTGACGAAATCCAAAACGTTAAGGATTACGGGAGCTGGTTTAGGAAAAGGCTCAACGCTAGGGTGTTTTTAACGGGGTCATCATCAGAACTCACACCACAGAAGATAGCTGACGAACTGAGGGGGAGGAGTGTAAATTTCGAAATCTACCCCCTGTCATTTAGAGAGTTTTTGAAGTTCAAGGGTTTTTCATACACTCCTTTAATAGATTACACACCTCAAAGGGGTAAAATCCTGTCCTTACTTAGGGAGTATTTGTACTATGGCGGTTATCCAGCCGTAGTACTGGAAGAGGGTAAAGGCAAAATAGCGTTGCTCAAGTCCTATTTCGAGTCCGTAATAGTTAGGGATTTATCTATAGTTAAACCCCCAATAGCAGAGCTCTTTGCGAGTTTTATAATTTCCAATTACTCAAACCCTCTGAGCATGAACAAGGTTTATAACTACTTGAGGAGTCTGGGGGTTAAGATAGGAAAGGAAACAGTCCTCGAACTCTTCTCTAAAGCTCGGGACACTTACTTTGCCTTCCTAGTGGAGGAGTTCGAGAGGAGTGAGAGTAAGAGGAGGGCTAACCCCAAAAAGGTGTATATAATAGACACCGGTTACCCGACAGCTCTGGGCTACGAGTTTTCAATATCAAGGGCTATGGAAAACGCAGTATATATCGAATTACTAAGGAGGGGGTTTAAAGAGGTATTCTATTGGAAAGGTAAGAAGGAAGTAGACTTCGTGGTCTCCGAGAAATTCGAGCCCAAGAGCTTAATTCAAGTGACTTATGCAAGTGATAGGGTTGAGGAGAGGGAGGTGGAGGGGTTAATGGAGGCTAGATCCGCACTCAAAGTAGATGACGCATTAATCCTCACGTGGGACTATGAGGGTGAGGTGAAAGGGTTTAAGGCTTTGCCCCTATGGAAATGGCTACTTAATTTAAGTTAATCACCAGCCTTCATGACCCATAACATCTTTACAATAGCACTCGAGAGAGCGTCCAATGTGTAATTAACGTAATTTACTTTATTAACAAAATTTTTATAGAAAAGCAAGAATTACAGAACCCAATTGGATAATACTTAAGGGGGATTACGCCTAGGTTATACAATGGGGATTGAGATTTACCAAAGCGTAATCCCCCAATTGGGTTGGAAGAGTAAATATCTTTTGGATTGCGAGGGGATCTTGAAAGAGCTAGTGTAGCATTTTATGTATTTTTCCTTCTCTTGAACAGTTTCTTAATCCCACCCAAAGACTGATAAATACTTTTTATCATCCTCGATATCCTCTTGGCTCCCAACTTCAAACCAAGGAAGTACTTAAATAAGAGGACCAAGAACAAGGAGAGGACCTTCAAGGTCACAAAACCCTTGTTCCTAACCCATGTGAGGAAAGAGCTCTTCTCTAAGCCTAGGTATTCCCCTTGGGGGAACTCGGCAACTGGCACGTGTCTGCCACCCTCGACAACACGTGAGTTTGCCTTGAGTTCCCCGATAGTGTTAGGGTTTTTGAGTTTACGTACCATGAGTCGAATGAGATGGTGGTAACGTTGTACTCGTTTAGGATTGTTGGTAGTATTTCTAGGTATAGTTGGATTTTTGTTTTGTATTCTGCTTTTTCTCCTTGAGTATTTCGGCAACTTTTTGTGGTATGTATGGTGTTGTTATAATGTGGGTTTCGTTTGTGTATAAGTCTTTTATTGCTATTATTAAGCTGGTTAGTATCTTTTGTGTTCTCTGCAGTAGTGTTCCGTTTCCTAATATTGTTTTGTGGTTGTGTGTGTCGTCTTAGTTGTACTGGGTGGTCTTGTATTATTTGTTTTACTATTTTGATTAAGTTTATGTTTGCCAATTTGTCAAGGTTTTTTAGTACTGTTTCGTAGTCCATGCCTACTGCCTGTGCTATTTCTGTTGCTGTCCCACTAATTACTCCTCCTATTTTGCTAGTGTGTCTTTTCTTACGCTAGTCAAGGCTGTGAAGATTTGTTTGAGTGATTCTTGAAGTGCCTTGTAATACTCTTGGAGTAATGAGTTTGTATTCATCCGATATTTTGTTTGGCTAATTTTTAAAAAGTTTTTAAGGTTCCCTTAAACTGCAAGGATTTTCCTATAAATGCTATTCGAATTACCAGCTGTGTTTTTACATTAAAGTGTAGAGAATTTCTTTGCTTAACAACTACATTTAAAATATTTAAGTTATATTTATAGTTATGATGGAAGAAAGGAGATCTTTAATCCTTACGATTTTACAATTGGCTAAGGAGAGAAATATTTTTGATATTCATCTATCTATCAGAGATTTCACACGATTATCTAATTTTCTAATAGCTCCCAGAAATTTTATTATATTCTCTTCGATTTCATGCTTTTTAAATCTAGTATTGTTAAGATCGCCATTAAATGAGAATACCCTCTAGAGTTTTGCATTAAAGTAATATGATCCCTTTAACATCCATTCCATTTTCTTTCAAGAAATTATAAAAGGATTTATCCATCGTAATCAGCGGAATTTTAGTACTTTTATAGGCAGTGTATAATATTGCATCAAATATATCATTCCAGCCTTTATTTAGGATTTCATATATCGTCTCTATTTCAAGTTCTTCAATAGAAATTAGGTTAACGTTACTTAAAACATAAATTAACCCTTTCATAGCCTCTTCCGGTACTTTGTTTAGTTTCAGCTTTTTAGCCTCCTTAAATATTACTGCTAGAAGTTCGGTCAGCAGTAGATTAGGGTAGTATATTGCCTTTCCTTCTAATAAGCTATCCTTTATACCTTTTACCTTAATCCCTACTAAAGGTAATAAAAAGCTGGTATCAACTATTAACTCCGAGAGATTTATTAATCTCTTCTCCAACCTCCTCTACCTCATCTGGACTTATTTCAGCCCAATACTTTGAAGGTTTCCTAACCGGTATTAGCTCTATCTTATCATCTTTTACAACTAAAACTAACCTATCACCCTCTTTTAAGTTAAGACTATCAGCAATCTCCTTAGGAATATAAATCGCATTTCTCTTACCTATTCTTATAATCCTCTCCATAAGATTTATCTGATTAATCAGAATAATAAGACTTTCTATTATACTATACCTCAACTACAAGAGTGTCACGTCTTTAGGTTTCATTCTGGCTGAAGATTGCGTTTTAAATAAAATCTATTAAATTGTTGTTCCAGTGTTTACCCATGGCGTAACTTCTTCTTCTTATTTTTAATTTCGCTACGTGAAAGTGTTAAATATGTAATTAATGTAATTTACTTTATTAACGAAATTTTTATAGGAAAAAATATAGAACCCAATTAGAATAATACTTAATGGAGATTACACCTAGATTACATCATGTACTGAACTCTATATTAAAAAAGCACACAGAAAAGCTCCCTTAGCCTGGATTATCGAATAGCATTTATAGGAAAATCCTACGCTTTAAAAGTTTTTAAAATTACATCTAAGATCGATTAATTATCTAGTAATTGCAATAGTATTTAAGTGGATCATCTCAGAATTAAATATAAATATTATTGCAATTATTTATAGTAATTACTGAGTGTCACGATTTTCCGATAAATGCTAGTGAAAATTATGAGGTTATTTGCAATTATATTTAATAAACTAATTTTATATTATTATATTCTTAGTAATTAAGTGAATTTAATTCTGAACAAACGTATTTTATAACTTTTTACTTTATATAGCTATTCACATTAATTACGCATTTGTTGCTCTTACAGGTAAACACTATAGATACCGAGTTCCTTAGAACGCTAATTAACTTTTACAAACATAATATTCTATCTCGTTTAACTTCTCACAATTTAACATTTTGGTAAAATCCTCATCTTTAGTCAAAATATAACACTGTTGAGTATATGCAAAAGCTGCGATAAACAAATCTATTTTCCAATTTTCTCCTTTAGGTTTTACTCCCTTATTCCTTATTTGTTTTTCTAACATAGATGCATATACAGCCTCACTTACGTCGAAAGGTAAAATTATGAAATCTGATAAAAATTCTTGTAACTGCGCGTCATCACTAGCTCCAGCAAGGATTTCCTCATAAGTTAATGTCGTTATAGTTTTTTATTACATTGGTTAAAAATTCTTGATAATATATTACGTTTTTTCTCATAAGTTTTCCTTAACAATATCCTAATATAATCAATTATGATACTTGTATCAAAAATTACGTATTGAGTATTGCATATGTTGATAAACTCATCAACGTTCATTAACTATCTCTTCTAATCTATTAATATCGATGTAATTAGCTATTTCTTCAAAAGGTCTAGCTTTTATGCAAGGGTATTTCTTGGAGTATATCACTTTAGTTATTATAGAATCTATAATGTGACCAGTCAACGTGCCTATTATTGCACCAACTATAGTCCCAAGCAATTTATCATCGTCGGACTTACCTAGCGAATTACCAATTATTGCACCAGCTGCAGCACCTATTATCTTCCCTATAATTAACTCCTCAACGTTTTCCTCACCCAACTTGTCACAAACAGACCTCGCGATCTTAATACTCTCATCGTCATCATTAGCAGTATACCTAGTGTTTATCTCTCCAATTCTTCTGTAATTTTTAGACACAATATATTTGGCAATATATTGGGTCATAAAAATGAAATATACTTACTAACTAATAAGCTTTGTTAGAGTAATTTCATCTAAGGAGTCTTTATTCAATATATTATCACTGTCCTCTACTTCAAGCTTAACAACCCTACCTTCTCCGCCAAATATACTACATAGGAAAAATCTTATCAAATAATCTACTACAAGGAAACGAGGCCATTACAGCGTCGACCGGGACATTACACCTTACTAATTCTCCGTTTTTGAACTCACACCACTCTAACTGACCACTTGGGTCAAAGAAAACTAACCTAGCTAACTTAGCTGGAAAATCTATGATGATTCTGTAATCGTAGTTCGGGTATCTAACACCTCCTTTATCTAAGAACAAGCTGAAACCGAGGACTCCTACTCTTACTTTACGGTGCAAAGAGAGTTTGGATACCTTAGCCCCTTGTTTAACTAACTCAGAGATTTTAATTTGCCCATTTAAAGGAGATGGTTTGGGTTTCGGGACTGGTGGTAACTTACTCATAATGTGTTCAATAGCTTTATCACTTAAGTATGGGTTACCCAAGCTTAAAATCTCGTTCACTACTTGTTTGCCTTGCATATCAAATATCTCCACTTTAATTTGATTACCAATACCGTAAACTACGCCGTAATAATACGGTAAAAGAGCTTTAACATACTCTTGTATTTGATACATTGCAGATGGGGCGTAATTGGACTTAAATTCTAGGACTAGTAGTGGGTAATCGTAGTCTGAAACATCTTCATTTTTATACACTACTAAGTCCGGCTTTATTATGTTTAGACCGGTCGGACTTATACTACTGCATTCTGATAACGCGTAGTAACCTAAATTATTCAGAATCCTTGAGAACTCAGCCCTCAAAAACCTTTCGTAAGTAGGTGCTGTAAGAATCTTATTTATTACTCCGTTAAATGTTGTATAGCTTGCAGTACAATTTTCCTGTGACTGCGATAAAAAGTTCTTAAAAAAGTCATTAACTAAAGCTTGGTACGAATCATATGCCTTGTCGTATATTTGGCTATTACCTTTATATATTACCAAATAAAAGGGCGAACTCGTTAGATCTACAATTACGGTATAACAAGGATTAATTATTGAGGAATAATTTAGAGCTTGATTAACTACTTTAGCGTGACTAGTTTGTTTTAACTCGTTTTTAAATTCGATTAGCATAAAGGGGAAGCAGCTACCACGACATATATATGCTATTAGATCTGTCCTTTTATTGTTGGAAATAACCATTTCTGGAATAGCTATACTTGGTATATTATTCTGCAGAAGGTAATTGACTATGTATGAATAAAACTCATCCCTAATCTCGCCCTCACTTATATAATGAATATACCTAACCATTACTAACAATTACCAGAGTAAATTTATAAATATTTCTTGTTAAGAAAACTTAATATTTGTACTTGTAATTTTGTCATACCAACTTCCTAATCGGTAATTATTCCGCCTTTAACTCTGTTGCGAAATTCTTGTTATTGGATCCATATTCATTTTAGAGTAAAGTAACAACATCTTTTATTTCAATCTGGTTATTTGATCAAGAACTTCTTTTGCTGTAGGCCTCTTTAGTGGGTCTGGGTCTATCATTCTCTTTAACAGTGGTTTAACTTCTGCCGGTACGTTTGGGTCCCATAGGGCTAACTTTTGCTTAGCTATTGTAACGTTTCTCGTAACGCAATTCATATCATTTACTTTGTAACAGTTAAATGCGTCCTCCATCTCCCGTGAGTCAGGCCTGTATATCACGCCTGTAAGTAATACATAGAGTGTTATCCCTAAGGAGAATACGTCAAAGCTGGGTTTAGCCTTATCTGTAAACGCTTCCAGCGGCGCATACTCTGTCGTTAACTGCACTACGCTACTCCCAACCTTTACTGCCCCTCCCAAATCCCCTAGTTTGAAGTTAATATTAGGCAAGTCTGCTGGGTCTTTGGGCTTAAAAGTTAAGAAAACGTTTTGGGGCTTAATGTCACAGTGCACAAACCCATTAGAGTGTATTTCAACTAATGCCTCAGCAACTGAGGCAATAGCCCTATAAACTGTCTTCCTCCAATAAATGGAGTAATAGAACTTATCGTCGCTTAGTAAGTCTAAAAGTGTTCCACCGTTCATCAACTCCATGACTATCATAGGTGGGTCTTGTAAATAAAGGCTAGTATTCCCAGAAATTATATTCTTAATAATTAACTCGTCAGCATATATAGCATATATCCTAACTACGTTAGGGTTATTAGAGATTGATACTAAGGGGTAAGCCTCGTTTACCAGATTCTTGAAGTACTCATCAGACCCACTCCCAGTCCCAATCTTTAAGACCTTTATAGCGTAGTCCTTCCCATCCGAACCAGTAGCTTTTAACACATAACCGTTACCCCCCTCACCTATCACTTCCTTAACTAAATAACCGTGTAACTTTCTGTTAACCCATATTTTAGGATTCCACGAGGAGAGAGACAGAAGCGGTTTACTTAACAATACTGAGGGAGGGTTCAGCGTAGACAAACTCGAGATCGTACACTTAGACATCTTTTCCCTTATAAGGGGTGTGTCTAGGGTTTGGACTATCTCTGAATAAGTCAGACACTCAGCGTCTTGTAGTCCCATCTTTTCATAGGCTTGGGCTTCATAGAGTAACGCCAACAGTCTCAACACGTTAATATTGACATGCTGTAACTCAAACACAGCTTCACCGTATTTCTTTTCCTCTATTAACGCACGCCCTTTTATCACAAGTGCTAAATCCTTTATGAACCCCTTATCGAGCCCCTTTAATGTGAAATCAGCTTGTATAAGTCCAGAAGAAAAAATCGCATCATCTGCATAGCCTTGTTTAAGCCTAATATATGCATAACCTAAGTTATAATAAATATACTCATTTTGTAGAATCTGCCATGCTTCCTTCACACGGCCAATCTCTGCCAAAATCATAACTTCCAGTAAATAACTTAGCTTAGTTACTTCATTATTACTTGAGTTCCTTACTGCTCTAGTAGCGTAAAACAAAGCCTCTTGAAGCGTCTTTTGCTGCTCCTTAACAAAAAAGGAGTAGAGGTATAATGCTAAGGACAAGTAATATTGTGCCTCACCGCTGTTCATACTTTTTAGTGTTTTTATAGCTTCATCAAGTTTACCCATCATTACTTCAGCCTTACCTTTCCACAACAGTGCGTTCTCGTCGTTAGGACATAAATTAAGGGCTTCGTTAAATTTCTCGTACGCCTCTTTTAACTTACCAGAGTTATATAGACTAACGCCCATGTTAATTAAATAGCTACAACTGCTCATTACAAAAATATTTTAAGATCTGGTTCTTATCTTTTTCCTTACTATCAATTAACGTAGTAATTACAAGTATACGCGTTGTGTATGTCGTTGTAATATTTATACTACAACGTAGTACAACTACAACATGTTGTAGATCTACAACCACAATTATTATATTAATATATGCGTTGTATATTAAGAAAAACACAAGATTTTTTAACCTCCAGTTTTTAATATATAGCTTGGTGTGGGAAGATGGCATGCAGATTAGAAAGATGTGTTCGTTCAATATTACACTTAACTACCGATCACACGTTTTTCATCTCATTTGACCTACAACATAAACCAAGTGATTACCTTAACGTTAATTACGAGGTTAAAATGGGCTTTTACTACTTGATTAACAGGCAATATGATAATAACGATCCAATTTACGGAATAACTGCGTTAGGTAATATGAGCTTTAGCTTCGGAGAGTCAGAGAAAGAGGACTTAAAATACACAATAACTAACTGGCTCAAAATGGTAGCAATAGTAAGTATATCAAGGGGACTCTTTGAGTATTGGCTTAAAAACGTATACTTAAGGGACTTATCGTATTTGCTTGTAAGTATTAACGAGATAGGTCACATAGTTTCAGACCAAAGGCTTAAGTTCTATTCGCTCCTACCATTGGGTTCATTAGCCCTACTTAAAATAAAATCACGAATATTACCGAAATATTTGATTTATGAGGATGCAATACTACAAGTGACAAAGAGGGAGATGGTTAAAACGATAATGTCGCAATACGATGTATTAGAAAGGGAAGTGAAAAACTTACTTAAACGCAACCCACAGTTTAGGAGGTTAATAAACAGATTTATTGAAGATAATTGTATTAACAACAGTTACGAATTTACGTAACTTCTAAGCATTCTCTCAGCTTTTCTCTTAAGGTATTTATATCCTCAAGCAATTTCTGTAACTCTTTGTCTTCAATCTCAACTCTAAATATCCCTAAACCCCTTGACTTAAACCTCCCCAGCCTAATGATGCCCAAGTTCACGTAGTAAAGCCCTAAGAGAATTATTAAATGACTGCATGTATAATTACAGACTGCTAACACTTTTATCGGTTTTTCAGATACCAGAATTTTATTATAGGGCCCTCTGAATAAAAAGCGATAGTTAAAATTCTTTTTAGCGCTAATAACTTCGCTGAAATTTTCTATGAAGAAACTACACCCCTTAAGCCCCATCATCCCGTAAGTTCTACAAATAGGGCATGGGAATACCCTTAACCCCTTTCGTTCTTCCTCCGTAAGCTCCGGACAAGTCTTATTGTACATGTCCTCGCACGAGTATCCCTCTCCAAAGAGTGTCCTGAGGCCAAAGATTGACGCAGTCCTGAACATCCCTTTAATAGAACTGATATAACTCTCTTTAAATACGTCACTAAGGGTTAATGTAAAAGGAGTTATGGGCTTTAGTATAAACTCGAATTTGATCATCTTTTCCTCCCAATGCAATTCTTAAAAAACTTAGATAACTCTGGAAAATCAGTAACTTTTTTATCTTTGTAATACTCATTTTCGACTTTCGTGAACACTAAATAAAGTTCTCTGATCTCATCCTTTAAGTTTTCTGGAGGTTCATAGTCTTTACTATCCTCTGCAACTATACATATATCTAATGATTCTAGCCTATTATACCTTATTTTAGGGATATAGAGTATTTTAGACATAAAAGCCTTGCCCTGCCTAGCATTACCAAAATACTTTTCTCTCTCATCTCTACTAAGCTTGCACCTCAAAAGCGTTTTGATCAGAAATAGGAAACGGGATAACTGTTCCACATCTTTAAAGCTAAGATCCAAATCAACGCTATAGCAATCTTTTACCAACCCTCTCTTAATCACTTCGTTATTTAACACCCTCTTCCACCACTTCAATTGTTGAAAGCAAATAACTGGGATAGAACACTTTTAACATTGATAACTTTTCGTTTATATTCGTGTCAAGCTTTTTATTCTTGAAGTTTAATTTTAACTTACCCAGTATGCTTTCCTCGCTAAGCTCTATGGTAAAATCGCCGAACTTGAGGGAGAAAACTCCATAACCTACGCTACCCCTAGCACCTAACGTAACCTCCATCTTCTCAGCTTTCTCACTTAACAGTTTTAGGTCTTCTATGAATCGATTTAAATACTCATCTTTAAGTAGTAATGCAAATCCTAGAAATTTAGTGCCTATAGTGATAATTTCCTCGTTATATAGCTTTCGGGGAGATGCAGCCCATGTACGTCTGTCAATAGAAACGTGAGTCAGCCTATCTATCCTTACTGGAAAGGGGTCTATAGGGTAAAAGTTTGTAAACCTTACAGAAGCCCTTAATCCTGAAGCTCCGTAGAGCATACAAGTTCTACAGAAGTTCTCTCTATTAGTTAACTTGTTCCAGGCTTCTCTAAATTTCTTCCTATCCTCATCCTCTATAAGTGCGGTATTCTCGCACCTATCTAACTCGGAAATAACGTAACAGGATTCGCTGAAATTCCAACCCGTTACATCAAAGTATGCCTTTAGGAGTTCAGCCAGGTTTGACTCGTTATAGTATTTGTCATCAAGGTATTTTTTATCGAGAAGCCCTGAACTCACTAATAGTTCGATCTCATCTTTCAAATAATCATTAAAAAATTTCAAACTTCTCCCTTTTAGTTCAGCTAGAAATTTTTTAACTCTTGTTTCAAAATCAGCTGGTGGGTTACCCATCTTCCTCTTACTTACCTCAACTGTACTCCTTAAAACTCCTTTAAAAGACGTGGAGGGAATGTAAGGAATTAAGTAGTCTTTACCATGATAATTGATAACTATCTTTGCTTGCGGGAGGTCTGCTGAAATGTAATCAAAATATACTGAAGTACCTCCAACTCTGAGCAAAGATTTAGACTCAATAAGTATGGGGACTACTTGAATTTCCTATCACCCCCTTAACAGTTCGTAAGATATTTTGAGTAACCTTTCTCTAGCTTCATCAAACTTACCTTCTTCTACTAGTGTATATACGATCTTTGCATTATCCTTTAAACATTTAAGTTGCATAAGCGTTGCGGTAACAATTTCTTTCAAATTGCCGTTAATTTTTTCGTCAAAATTCTTCTTAAACCCGAATTGACTTAGGACTAGTGTTAGAGTCCTAATAATCTCTGAACAATTCTTTGCCTCCTCACTGTCCATAATAAAACTTAAAATTTAACGATATATAAACTTGACTTACTCACTTAAACATTCTTTAGGTACAACTACTCCATGTGCCATTTTCATATAAGTTCTATCTAGACCTTTAATTTCGTTAAAGAAGTCTAACAATATATTGTAATTCTTAGGATTTCTCCCCAACTTCACATCCACTAACTTAACTACTTTATCCCTTGTCTGTCTAACATCTTTACCGTCTAATACGTAAATCTGATGTTGTTCTAATTCATTTGAACCGTGGAATCTTAAGAACCTAACCCTAACTATATCTCCGAATGCCTTTGCATCATCCAATCTTATTACCGGTATTGCTAATGCATATAGGCTGGAGTTTGATTCTTCTACCTTTACGTCTTCAACCTCAGAGAAGTTTACGAATATGAGGTTTTTCAATTCACTCATTGCATCTTGAAGGTCTCCTACTATACACCCCTCATATTCACCGTAAACCTTTCGATTTGAGAAGTAAAGTAGCTGCAAATATGGGAACGAATAATAGTATACTCTACCTAAACTTACTCTGTTCTGGTAAAAAGGGAATTTATTTAAGAGCGTGAAGTCTGAAAAGCCGAAATTTACGTCCTTATCTTTTCCGTTTATTGAATAAAATTGCGTTAGTGCACCGGCTAAAGTAGTAGAGGGCAAAAACGGCTTTTTGTAACCGTAATAAACCTTCATTCTCACTCTCAGATACTTCATTTCAATAACCTCGCTATACTTAATTTCTCCTTAGGATATTTCACTTCTTCTGTAAACCTTGCCTCTACCAGATTATGTTCCTCGCTCAATTTATCTATTGCTAATAATAAATCATCTAGCTCTTTTGGAAGTTCTAGCTTATCTAGTATTACCGGCTCTCCAACTTCCATTACTCCCCTCCCTACATATAAGGGTAAGTAAACTACTGCATTGGGCTTATTTACCTTTTCGTCAATTGATTCTACTAACTCAATTATATTCCTTATAGGGACGTCAGATAATGCCCTTACTATGAAGATACGTATAATTGGCTTATAGTAGCGAAGGTGAGACTTTTTATTTAAACTGTTTAGAGCATTTATTACATTTTCAGCATCTTTGCGGAATTCCTTGACGTCCATTGCAAACATTACGTAACTGTTGAAGACTGCAGTGGGTATTAACACGTATTGCATCTTCACTTTCTCCATCAAAAGGTAGAATTCTACTAGTTGAGACAACCTCCTATCTATGGAATCTTGAATAGTTAAAGTATAAGGTAATTCATTCTCTACGAGTTTCTTTATCCCCTCAAGTAGACCTTTTAGCCCGTACGTATTTTCCCCTACCTTTAAGTTTAACCTTTTATAAACTGGGTTCAGTTTTTTGATTTCGAATCCCTCTTCAAATCCTAGTGCATAGAAGGCTAATAAGTAGTCATTTTGTCCCTCTTCAAGTTGTAATTCCTTCACGAAATCTTCCAGCCTATTTCCTTTATATTCCCTATTTAATACATCTATTAACTTATCCTTATCACCACCTAATATTTTATTGGAAACTTCATCGTTTTGAAGGCTTGAAATCACGTTATTTTTTATTATCTCATTCCTTATGTTTTCAATTATAGGCACTATTTTGTCCTTAATAATGCTCTTAAAGTCTACTTTACCTTCTGGTACATAAGGCTCTATTTTAGCTAAGATAAATATGAGGTCTTCTCCTATTTCGTCAAGGCTTGCGGAATACTGGGTAAAAAATCTGCTTGATAGTCTTACTGCAGTACATATGTGGCATAACCTCTCCTTTCTTCCAAAAACCATGTTTCTAAATTTCACAATCTCCTCTAACTTATCTAACTCCTCATCCTTTATAGCCCTTCTTGTCTTGCATTTATCGCAAATTTCATTTGATAAAGGTAAGTATGTTGAATAATTTATAGTGTAGGCTGACTGCATAATTGCGGACTCTAACTCCAAAAATTCATTAAATTTCTTTGCTTCCTCATTCTCATTAGAGCCGGTTAATAGACCGGATTTTATAATACTGTAATGGACTTCCAGTTGTTCTTTCATGTTACCGTCTTTGTTTCCGAATATATAACGTAGAGTTTCATCGAGTGCTTCTTCTATAATCTCTTCAAATTTGTTTTTTATACTGTAAGGGAGTAGGAGTAACATACTATCTATCGTAGCATAAACTGTGAAAGGTGTAAATAACTCTATATAAGGAGTGTCAAAAACCTTTTCGTCTATATCAGGTAAGAAAAACGTACTCACTCCCATTTTTTCTAATATCTTCCGGTTCAAATAGTATGAAAATATCCTCAGAATACTCGAGGAGCCGAGCAAGTCCTTTAATGACATAGGGTTAAAGAATGGGTTTTCCAAGATTATTAAAGTTGCACCGTTAGAGAGTAAATAAACGTACAGTGCTCCCCTCATGTGCGCAATTATTTTTATGTCATTCCCCGAAAACCATGTCCTTTGCGGTTTAAGTAAGAGGCTTTTAGCTATTTTATCCCATCTTTCCTCGTCTATTAACTGCTTAATATCCTTTATACCCAGCTTATCTAAAACTTCATCATCAAGTTGATTTAACGGATCTTTATCATAATAGATCTTTTCAATCTCACTAAAGATAGGAGAAACACTCGCTACTGGATACTTTGTCTTCTCATTTTCAGGCTTATTTATTAACTCTGGAGCCTCTTCCGCAATACTAGCTATTATATCGTACTTTTTAAAGATATTTTTAAGTAGTTCACCCAATTTACCTTTTGATTCCCCTTCTCCAATCTTTAATCCCTTGAACACATCATGAAAGTAAATAAGTAGTGGTATCGAATCTAAGAGAATTCTCACAACTTCATATTTATGCATAGTTATATCACCATATCTCTTCTGCAATTTTTTACAAACGTAATAAGCTAGTAATTCCTCATGTCCTTTTAGACTACTTATATCACAATCAATGTTTTCAATTTGCTCTTGTATCTTTTCCGCATATCCATTAAGGCTCTCAATGTCATTACTCATGTAGGAAAGGATAAAGTCTTCACTCTCATCTTTTTTCAGTAAATTGGATAACTTCTTCACAACTTCTAAATCCACCTTCTCATAGCCTAGTTTCTTTATAAGCTCATCAAACGACATAATTCTTTCAATTATTACTTCTTTATCAATTTAAACTTTGATACACCAATATTTATCTCTAATAACTGTAAACACTCTATTATGGAAAAAGAGATTAGAATTAATTTTATTAATGAATTATTAAATGAACTTGATAAATTAGAGGAAGAATTCCTCAACACCGACAACTTCACAAGAAAGTTAGTATTAATTGTTCAGATAGCAGAAAAAATATATAAAGTTGTAGAAGAGACATTAAAATTTCTAAGTGAAGAGCACAAAATAGACGTAGACTGGGGTGAGCAAAGTGCATATGAGCATGTAATAAATGAGATATTTAAGAAAACCCAACAAAAAGAGTTAGTAAAAAGATTATATAAAACGTGGAGAATAGCTAGAGATGAACTTCATATTAGGGTATTTCATGAAGTACCATACGACCCAGAGTTATTTGAACATATAATGGAAAACTATAAGCTAGTAAGAGGGATGATCGTTAAAATTCTTACATACAACTTATAATTCTATCAGTAACATTAATTAGCCCTTTCATTTATGGAGAAAGCTTTCTGAGAGCGTCCAATATGTAATTAACGTGAATAACTAAATAAAGTAAAAAGTTATAAAACCCGTTTGCTTAGAATTAAATTCACTTAATTACGACAAGTATGATAATATAAAATCAGTTTATTAAAAGCAATTGCAAATAATCTCTCAATTTTCGATAATCCAAACTAAGGGAGCTTTTCTAGCATGATTTCCCATCGAGTTTTTCTAGTGTAAGACTCGCCTCTTCCTAAGAGCCCTAAACCGCTGAATATTATAAGCTAAACCTACGAGATTAGCGAAAGTATTCAACACCTCTAAACTCCTAGCATAACACCTCATGTGCTCCTTGAGAAAAATCCCAAAAAACTCAACACCACTCCTCAAAACTCCCAAACCCTTTCTAGCCCTAATTACCTTACCCCTCTCCACAAACCCCCTATCCACAAGCGTAACCACATTAGGCACAATAGGAGACCTCGAATCAGAAACATTAGCCAAAACCAACTCAACCTTAGATACCATAAGGGTTTTAGAAGAAACCTCAGCAAAACACTTCCCCCCAAACCAAGCCTTACCCCACTTCCTACCCCAACTCCCCTCATGCTCCCTAACAGTATAATCCCTAGGGAAATGAGAAAAAAGCTCCTCCCTCTTTCCCTCATCAAGTGAAGCAAGAACCTCATGAGGCTTCCTCTTAGAATCAATCTCCCTCAAATCAAGCAATAACTTCTCAATATGAGTCTCAATACTCTTCTCACCATTAGGTAACTCAACGGGAAAACTGTCAAGTAACCTTATATCCCTTCCAAACTTCTCCTCTGCTAGTAGATGGTGTGTGGGAAGTTGTTCTTCTTCAACTAGTGATTCAAATCTTCTGAATACCTTGAGGAGTAAATCCCTTATTCTGTCACCAAACTTGTGGATGAACCAGTGTAGTGAGGACTTTGATGGGATCTCGTTAACTTTGAGGAAACGCTTTACCATTGGTAGCTGCGAGTTCAATTGTCCCCCTATAAGACTCTTTATAGAGTACCATAACAATCAGCATCTTCAAGTAAGTCAAGGGGTCATATTCAGTGAACTTGAAACCCTCAAACTCCCTTCTGATCACATCATCTATTAAGATCTCCTCGCAATCCAAAAGATATTTACTCTTCCAACCCAAATATTTTGGGGGATTACGCTTTGGTAAATCTCAATCCCCATAGTATAACCTAGGCGTAATCCCCCTTAAGTATTATTATCCAATTAGTTCTGTAATTCTTGCTTTTTCTATGAAAAATTTATTAATAAAGTAAATTACGTTAATTACACATTGGACGCTCTCACGTGTTTTTATTATGTGCACGAAGTCTTTTATAAAATCTTTTTCTGAACCTTTTAACTCATTAAAATACTGAAGATTTACAAGTGCATGTTCCGAGTTCCCTATAGCACTGAGTATATTTCGTCTTTTAAGGTCAATATATGCAGAAGCTATTTCAGATAGTGCAAATGGAAATGAAATATTGCTTTTAGTCAGTATCTGCATAGCTTCATTCGTGAGATTAAGTTCTGCTAAGATTAGAATTTCTAATAAGTTACTTAGATTATTTAGTACTTTATTATTTTTTGAATTCCTTACAGCTTCAGAAGCATAGAATAAAGCGTCTTGAAGTATTTTTTGATGATCCTTTATAAAAAAGGAGTAAAGATACAGAGCTAAAGATAATGAATACTGAGCTTCAGCAATATTTGGCACAGTCTGTAGTGTTTTTATAGCTTCATCAAGCTTACCCATCATTAATTCGGTTTTGCCTTTCCACAGTATAACTTTTTCGTCATTAGAGCATAAATTAAGAGCTTCATTAAACTTTTCGTACGCTTCTTTAAACTTACTAGAATTATATAAGCTAATACCTATGTTAATTAGATCGTTACAATTATTCATACTACTCTTAAAATAATTTTGTGACTTATATTTATAGTCTTTTTCATAATGAGTGTAAAGTAGTAAAGAGATCAATTTTAATTAAAGATGCTTAATATAAGCAAGTTAATCAAATTAATCAACATATGCCTTAATTTTGATAATATCCTTTTTCTTTCACATTTACTAAGAAAAGCTTTGAATTTCTCTCATTTTTATTCTTTTCTGTGATAATTTTTTAAGTTACTAAGAAGATATTTCTTATAAGTTTTAACATGACGTACAAATGTAACGATTTTCCTATAAGTACTATAATGAAAATATTTGTAATGGGATAAGTTCTAAGATGAAGTTCTTGTACACCTTATCTAACATAGAAAATTTTAGCTAACCAGTAATATATATTTCTTGTGAGATTCTTGGTGAATCTTATAATTTCTATTTATTTTTAATAGAGTAATTTTTAGTTATAAAAAGATACTAAGTAATATTAATAGCAGTTATTCTACTTTAACGTAACTTAAAATTTTTCATCAAACCTATAAGTATCCAAGGGTGGAGAAGTTGACGTCAAGGATTTCGACGTGGAAGACGCACTGGACTCGTTATCCCCGTAGGTCTATTAGAGGTGGTAGCATGTAGTGCCTACTATGAAAGGCGTTATACTATCCAGGGTATTAAGAGAAACATTGAGAACGTAGTTAGTATTATCAGCGATAACAAATACTTACCATATAAGTCTCCTATCTCTCTTTCAATTAAAATAGTAGGCAATTCTAATACTACTAAAATAGCAAATTCCATTTCTAAGTAAATGTTAGCTATTCTACTTAATTGAGATATGGATGTAATATTGATCAAAGCATATAATATAAATCCTAAGATAACTAAAGCATATAAAGTGATAAAATATATAAAGTTGCGAGAAAATTTTAGCACATCTGTGATAAATTCTCCTAAACTTTTAATACGCACGTATTTAAATCTTAAAAATATTACGTATCCCATGAAACTCCCTATAGCAAATGAGAGAGGTACGAGCAAAGGTAAAAAGTTATCATAAACGATACGCATAACATCAACTGCTAACTCTTGTAAAAACAGTCCGTATACTATCATACTAAGAAAGCTAAATAAATATTCCCAGAATATCTTACCCTTTATTTTAAACTCATGAAGTATATAAATTAGATGATGTAAATTATCACTATAATTACATATAAACTTAAAATTTATCCCAGAAATAGAAGAAATTTCTCCATTCTCCATTTCGTGATCAGTTATAACAGTTAACGACAAGTTATCTATTTGTAAATTTGTAACTTCTCTCTCTAAAGTAATAGATCTGGTTGACACTATAGTACCGTTATACTCTGTGTCGAGCAAAGATATTGAGCCCCCCTTTACATTCATGATAATAAAATATCCATGTGGAGGACGAATTAGAACTTCAGTCGCTATTCCATTAATTAAAGGGACTGCAGCAATATATGATTCCGCATCCACATTTATTTGCTTACTTAATATAATTGTTCTACGTTCCTCTGGTTTTAATGTATTTCCTAGATCTATTATTATATAATTATGTTTCGTAATATTTGAAGGTAAAACATCACTAAGTTCATAAAATGTCAAATAATTTAGTCTATTTCCCTTTTCGTCTGTAACTTGCAATCCAATTATACTACTTGAGAAGTGTAGTGATAAATTTTGGGGATTATCTCCCTTTTTCTTCCTATGAGATTTAATGCTTATTCCTATAATATCCAAAAACGAAGGAGTTAAGATGACATATCTTATTGGTATGTTCATTTTATTTACAATAGTATATTCAACAGCTTTTTCTGCATTGTATAAGTTTTTATAATTTTCAATTAATTTAATTTTATCTATTTTATAAAGATTTTTGAAATAAATTTTTACTTTAGAAATTTTTACTGAAGAATTATTATATTCTATACCATTTAGCCTAATATATCCTATCTTAGGGTCGTCAGATTTCGTGATATCTATGACTATTTCCATCGGTAAGTTAGATGTGTCAACTTGAGAAACTTTTCGAACCACACTCCTTTTTGGTCTAATTATGATATCGTCATCTATTATTAGCTCGTCTATCTGAATAGATAATTGATCAGAAGTATTTACGTCAATTACTACATTTAGTGTATTCCCATTTTCCTCTAATTCTATTTCTTTAATAATTATCCTTATGTTGCCAATTTTAATTGGATAATTAGTGCGAAAATTAATTTTTGCCATTGGTTATATCTAATATCATATCTAAAAACTATCGTAAATAAATTAAAATAACTTTAGGCATACGTCTTTAGCATGAATGATTACTCTTAAATAACCAAAGTAAGAATAGGGCAAATATTTATGAAATCTCACAATTATTTTAAAAGAATATACAGTTTACGAGAAGAGAACAGGCCTTTAGAACTTGTAGTTATAATCTAAAATAGATAAGATTCTTTTCCCCTTCTTCCTATTTAGGGCATTCCCTTCCAACTAACTCCTTTTTAAAAACTTTTGACTTTTAGTACTAGGTAATAGATAATCAGCTTTTACTTTCGGATTACTCTCTCTATAGTGGTTTATAGGGATTAGTGAATAAAAATAGACTATACAAGCTATTCATATATGTTATCATTAGATAAGTGGGAAATATCTGGCTATATAAATTGCTTAAAACAACATTATTCTGATTATAAATTAGTATCATCAATGGCATTTTTAATAGCTGCTGCAAAAGGCAATGTTCTCTATTACTTCGCTCCAGACACTGACGGAGTTATTTATAGTGGAAAAATAGAAGATGTAAAGGGTGAATGTGATGTCTATGTTAAAAAATTTTCTTTGTACAGTCACGAGATTATAAAGACTTTAAGCTTGAAGCTCTGGAATTACTATGCTAATAAGAAAGTTGAGTTCACTAATGAAGAGAAAAAGTTACTTGATGATCTAGGAATTAGCCTTGAAAGCTAATCGTATACCAAAGGTATCATTAAAATATTTTAAAATATCATTTTTACTAACCTCATCATAAGCTCCAACATAAATTCTGTATCTTTCAGGAATTTTTGTTAACCCACCTTCCTCAGATAATGGATTATTATAACTCTCTTTAAGCATTTTTCTCTCAATGAATATATTACCTATCTCGGTCGTTAATTCTGATTTACCTATTACAATCTTACCGTAATAATTAAGAACAGTATCATAGAGGTTCCTCTTACTTTTTTCATTTGATGATATTATCTTAAATAAATTTTTAGCTTGATCACCTTCGACTACCGCTCTCATGTACTTTTTTCTTTTAACTAGGGATTCGTAAAAATGTGAAAACCTATTATCATTTTTAACTTTTAAGAGGGCTAAATATATTTTTTCATCTGTAAATTCCGCAAATTCCTCTAAGTTACTAGGGATATCAAGAAGCGAAGAGTTTATCGCGAAAGCAATAAAATACGCCATTATTCTATTATAAATCTCTATGACGGGGTGATTATAAACAGAACTATACATGTGAAACCTTGCTAAAAAGAAGTGCTCTAAATCATCAATTGCTTTAGGCGGAAATACATAACCATCTGTGGTTATTTTCATCGTGATTAACAACCTTTCTGGATCTATTATTCCAAACTTAGCTCCAGAATAGTACGAATCCCTTTGCAGATAGTCTAGCCTATCAGCGTCTAGTTCAGAGTTTACTATTAATTTAGCTATCTTCACTAAAGGATCATTTATTTCTTTTATGTCTTTAGATGAGTATGCATTACTCATCAGATCTGCCAGTTCTGTTTTTCTTATCGACCTAAGTATATTAATTCCCATCATCTCATGAAGTTTATATTCCATGTCTCTAAACCCGGTAAGCTTGATGATACTATTGTAAATGTTTTTATTCAGATATTCTAAGATTTCCATAGCGAATTCAAAAGTATGAGAGAAAGGGAAATGACCTATATCGTGGTAAAGGGCAAGTTCTTTGATAAGTTCTTTTTTATCAATTATCTCTTTTTCAGAGGCTTGAACGTTTTCCACCATTTTTGATGCTATATAATAAGTTCCGAGAGAGTGTTCAAACCTTGAGTGTCTCATGGACGGAAATACCATATAAGCCATACCGTTCTGTATGACATGTCTTAATCTCTGAAAATACATGTTGTCGATAAGGGAATCATCTATTTTTATATTCCCGTGTATTGGATCCTTAATAAACTTCTCCATGAATTTCCTATATTGAAAAAATGGTAAATATAAATTTTTCAGTGAATGCTTCAAAACTAATGCTAAGCATTACCTTTATTCTCTAGTAATAATTCATCATGTATCAATCAAGTTTATAGTATAACCTCCCCTTTTTCTCATTCCATAATTATTTTAGGATATTTAATTATACATAACAAACTATAATGAATTCGCAAATAATCTTGAATTGTCCATAGAGTCATGTTAGTTATTTATACTTCTATGAATTTTTGACATACAGTAATGTGTTATACTTTCTTAGTTTTAAAGGGCAAGACTTTCTCTTAAAAGTACGCAAGGTTTCTATGAAATTTGAAGAATCATTGTTTCCCTTTAAACTATTAGCTATCTTTGTCACTTAACAAAATTATATACAAATGATACCACTGAGCATTTTATTCTATATCAAACAGTACTAACTAGGATCCCTTACTATAATCTTTAAAAGACTTAGAAGCTTCTAACTTTTTATTCAGACAAATAGAAATCTCAAAGACCCACGAACCTCATATTCATAATACATGTTACCCCTCTAATAAACCTGGGTTTGCAAACATGGTAGTTGCAAAGGTCTAGTTTTACCTTAATTAAAAAGTGTGCTAAACAATCGAGGCAACGAGGTATGCTTTATACCCATAAATACTATTTACCCTTCACATTTACTATGAAAAAACACTATAATGTGATTCTTATCGTTACTAACGTATTTTATATTATATCTCTGACGAGATAGTAACTGAAAATAAATAGAAACAGAAAGATTTTTAAATACCTCTATAGAATCAGATTTGGGAGCGGGGAATGATGAGACCAGGCTCTCTGAAGCTTGATGAATGGGTTCACATCTGACCCCGCTCCCCCTAAATTACTATTTTCTCCTTTAGAATTAAAGCTTTTTTATTTAAGACTGTGACATTTGAGTGTGGACAACAATTTTGTTAATTCAAAATAAATTATATGAACTGTTCGTGTTTAATTGATAGAATATGACGTAATACCTTTTTAGGGTGAGCACGGGAGTATTACTTGGGTGAGATTACGGGAACTAGGTGGAGTGTTCCCGTGCTCACCCAAGTTATTCTAATCCTAATGGAGTATATTAATCTTGAGCCTAGGTTTTATTCTAGTGAGGTAGTAGCTTTGGCTTTGGCTAGTTATCTCTCTGGTTTGTCTTCTTGGAGGACTTGTTTGCCTCATTCTACTTTGTTGTATTACTTGAGGAGGTTGAGCTGTGTTAGGTGTGTGGTGCCGGTTAGTGGTTTTTATGTGGTGGATGAGACTAAAATTATGGTGATTAGGGGGCAGTATTATTATGTGTGGATTGTGAGGGATGTGAAGACGGGTGCGATACCCTTCTTCATGGTGACGAGTTCGAGGAGTGGGTTGCACGTACTAATAGTCTTGACGAAGAATGTGGAAAAGGAGGCTGAGAAGGTGCTCAAAACGAGGATAGACAAGGTAGTATACATACACGATGGGGCAACAGTCTATAACGCATTCACTTGGCTAAACGTGGAACACAAGAGGGTAACGTTCAACGAGAGGGACTACGCAGAACAAGGGTTCAGGAGCTTAAAACATAGAATATCCTCAATGGATTTTCACTTCCCGTGGAACACTAATAGGTTCACGCTTACTAGGTGGTTATCGGTGTTCTTCCTAGCTTATAATGCGCTTTACGCTCCAGTATATTTTCCAGATAGGGGAGTGATAATAAATGTAAATATTTCAAATGAATGAAATTGTTGTCCACACTCTAAGAATAGGAGTAAATGTTCATTAAAATTATAGAATATAATGATTTCCTTGTAAATGCTAACTGGGATATCTTATTGTGTTATTTGAATGCTAGTTAATATTTTCCAGCAGTTTAGGCTAGTATTATATCTATAAAACTGCGTTAAAAGTAAAATGGAAATATCATCATTAAAAGTTTTATTTGGTAAAAATCCTAACATAACTACCATATCCTATACTATAATATTCGTTAATCGGAATAGAATTTATTACTATACTACCTTCAAGGATAGCCTTTACTATTTCTTTTCTTCTATTATTTTTGAGGTCAAATCCCATACCTATGATGCTGAATTCTCCTATAAATCTTGTAGCAGATTCTACTGGAAGTGGAGAAAGTAAAACTCCCGGTTTGCTATCTTCAAATTTGTCACAACTAAAAGCTTCATCATCAAGTATATGCAATTTAACTAGTCTTCCTTCACCACCAAACGTTGATATCTTACCGTCTAAAGCACTTTTTATCTCTTTTGAATCACCATTTACAATAACGTAGATACTTGCATTTATTGAAACGTAGTTAGCCACATAAAGCATACCTTCTTTGGTAACTTTTCTACTTCTATCAAGTCCTATTCCTAGTCTGGGCTGTATAGCTATAATATCTGTCCAATCTTGACTCATAAGCTTACTTATCTTAGTGTCTATCTTGTCATAGTCTTCTCCTTTATCCTCATAAAATGAAATTATATCAGATATCTTATCCGAAATGCATTTAGATAATTCTTTTAAAGGGGCCTTTAAAAACGTGAATACACTTCCTATTCTTAACGGGACATAACCATAATTATCTTTAACAATTAAAGGGCCGCAAATATCACTTATAGGCTTAATGTTTTGCTTAATATCATCTAACCAATAATCCTTGTTCGAACCTTTATAGAGTAGTGATGCTAACATTCCAGCAATAGTTGAAGGTCTTGGAACTAATAAGGATTTTGCATAAGAAGCTGGACCTTTAGTTTCTATGTCAAATTCTCCAGAAGACCGCAACATTAAAGGTTCTAAAGGCTTAATAACCAGAGTTAATTTACTCAATTTTTTCAGCCCCTAATATAATGCTTAGAGCTTTAAATAAATTATAAGTTAAGGGTTCAGATGTTTCTCCATTTATGATCGAAATCTTAAGGATATCTTGATAATTTACAAAGCTTAGTGAGAAGGATTTATCTATCTTATTTTTATCGACCAAATAATCTAAATATTTTACTAATATTTCACTTTCTAGCTCTCTGCTTTTAAGAATTGTATCTGCTAACGCATCATAGATCAGACTCTTAGACAATTTCTTTTGCCTAATAGCATCATAGAGAATACGTAATAACTCTAGGCTTTTACCTAAGTTATCGAGATATCTTTTTATGGAATTATCATTATTCTCTTCATATGGTCTTATAAGTGATAAAGGGATAAAACTGACAGAATTTCTATATTTAAATATTACAATATCCTTTTTGTACTTATCATATTTTACTCTCTCTTTCCCTTCTTCTAATAAGTTATAAGACTCTTCAAGAGCTAACTGAAGAGGATATTTGACGTGGGAGAAGTATAGTATATAACTACGTCCAACTAGTGGTAGTTGACTAAAGTACGAATTGTTAATCTTAATAAAGCCTTTATAGCTTGAGGCATCCTCAATGCCAGCTACTATTTTGCGACTGTTCTCAACAAACTGTAAGGCGTTTTCTACTGGAAGTATTGCGAGTAAATCATCACCACCAGCATACACTACAAATCCTCCTAAAGCGTTTACAAGCTGAATTTCCTTAAGGAGAATTCTATTAAGCATACTACTAATACTTACATGCCATGATGGAAACAATAGAAGTCTATCACGATCTACGTTTTTATTGAGAAAGTCTTTCAGATCACTGATTATTCTTTCTATATCGTTATCATTAATCTCAATTTCAGCAGTTACAGCGGCATTTTTTATTAACTCTTTTGCTTGATTTATATCTTCTTTAAGAACATCATTAATCACTTCTTGATATAGACCTTTTGCAGCATTTCGTAAGTACCTTGTAATAGCGTTTTTGACTTTACTCTCATTTTCTCTTTCACCTCCGTAAAAACTTGAGTCTATAATTCCAGCTAGATATGGAGTCACTTTTCCTTCAAGCAAGTCACCTAAGTAATCAGTATCAGCCCTTACAAGAGCATAATAAGGCGATACATCTTTCCATCCCTTTTCTTCTGGGTTTTCTCTTAATAGACCTCTTTTCTCAATAGGGTAGGTTTCATAATACTTCCAAAGAGATATAGTGTTTTCTTTATCTGGATTTATTATATTATCTTCTTTAAGTTTTTCAAATTTTTTGTAAAATGCCACATGGCTGACAGAGGGTATAAAAACATCTTTCTCTTCAAAACTTCTTAAGTCCTCACTGGTTATGAGTACTCTGAGGAATTCCGGTCTTACTCCTATAGCACGTTTTATTAAACACCAAGGACAAAGCTTTTCTCCAGGAGATAGTATAGCCTTGAGAGCTTCGATTTGATCATCGTTAAACTGCTTTCCAGTGTGCTCTTCTACGAATTTTTTATACTCATTTTCGTCCTTTGGTAGAATAAGCATTGCAGGAAGGACTCCGCAAATACTACAGTATTCAAATCCTCTTTTAGTCTCACCGATTGAATCAATATAATAATTATAGTTTGAAAGTTGAGTGTGAGGAGATACTTTAGAAAGTTTCTTTCTCTTAAAGTTTGAGACTAGCTCTCTATATCTATTATCAAACTCTTCATAATTCGACACTTCGTTTTCTTTTTTTAAAGTAATTACTCGTAATTGCACAGGAGGAATCTTGACGGCGTTTTTTACACTCTCTTTCTCTATGACTTTATTAAATAATGCCCAGAAGGGATTATCAGTATGAGATAGTGCATACGTAATTAGATGATCAATAAGTCTACCCCAGCCCTCATTAAACCTAGTAATTACATATTTTTCAATACATGATATATCCGATTTTTTGAGACCTAGTTCTCTACTAACGTATTTTACTCCAAGCAATATTAGTGTAGCTCTAGCGGGGATAATAGGATATGGTGGTATTCCAAGTTTTTTGTAGGTCTCATCACCGTTAAATATATATGTTGTAATATAGTTTACAATCTCTTTAATTAATTCGTCTTTCTCTTTATTTTTGAGATATTTATGATAAATATAAGTTGCGAAGAACGGATTAAACCTCAAAGACGGAAATAACACAGAATCTGCTCCAAATTTTTCAACGAAACTAATTAAGACATACCAGATTAGAGCCGATACTAGATAACTTGATGCCCATAAATCTCTGAGCTTTCTGGACTTGTTAATATAGTCCGCAACACCCACTATATCTAAGCCTAAAAGAAGATCTGTTGATCCTAAGAACCAGTTTATTATTGAGGCAGTAGCATATAAATGATCAAAGATTGAGTGAGTAGGAACTCTAGTGTCTGCAGGACCTACAGTGTAACCTTTAGCAACCCAAAGAAATTCGTAAAAGAAATAGAAGACGTTATAAGTTTCTATGCTAACGCCAGTTAAACCTAGCTTTTTAAATACCTCTGACAGATAATTAAAGAATTCCTTAATATCCTTACCAGAGGGGTCATGATAAGCGTCACTAGGAATAGCAGATAAGTTCACTTCTAACTCTGGTGCTAGAAAATTTTTCATTACAATCTCCTTAAAATTCGCAAACATTGCTTGTTGTTTTCTTCCTCGTTCTTGGTATATCAAAGTGGTTAAATACCTATCAAACTTACTAGCTAGACTATCAGCATCAGATACTTTACTATTACAGCCCTTCTCTTTTTTACTATAAATCTTTGAGCTTATCTCATCTAATTCATTTTTTCCTAAAAAATCTAGATGAGATATTAATGTTTTTGCCACTTTTACGTGGCTAATTCTTTTTTCCTCATTAAAAGCATTAAGGCTAAATATAAACGGTTTATTAGGAGGATCATGTAATAATGCTGCAAATTTCTCTTTAATTATTTCACTCATGGGTTTGAGACTCATTTTACTCACCGTAAGTCCAGTCTATGTAAACTACTGTAAACAAGGAATAACCTAGAGACGTCTTACTACCTATACCCTCTTTTATCATTTTAATAATTAATTGCTCTAAAACTTTCCTTAAATATGTATCCAGATTTTTATAGTAAATGAAAAAATCAAAAGTTACTTTAGGTGCTATTACAAACCTAATGGAGGGTTTAGGCTGTACTCTTGACTCATCTTCAGCATTAACGTAGTGGGGCGTTATTATATCGGGTAAGAAAATACTCCCCTCTGCTTGTATGGGATATGAATCAGTTATCATCAAAATCCCTTCAGATTCTTCACTACCGAATAATTTATCCGCTAATTTCTCATCATCTGTCATACTTCTTAACAACCCTTTAATTTCTGATGCTGGGATATAAGGTACATTTAAATAAGGATCAAATGAGATACCGTTCTCAAAGATCGTATATCCGAAATTAGTTGAGACACCAACAAGTGTCTTTGATGAGGTCTTTATTCTAACTTCAATAAACTTATAGTTCATTTCACGCAATGCCGATTTAATCTCTTCCATCATCTTATTTACAATTTCAAAACCTGGATTATACATAATCGAAAGTAATTCAGCTATATGTCTCTTCTTGGTATCATATATTTCTTCTATCTTATAGGTCTCGTAATTATTCTGATTATTATCCTTAAACTTTATATAGCTTTTATAAATCTCAGAAATAGGCAAGTCTCGTAGTTGGTCTATTTTATGTTCACTGTACATTCTCAGCATGCTAACTAGTATGCCCTCAAGTTGTAGTAATGAATAAAGATTTGTCTTTCCGAGTCGATTTTTATTATTTGGTGAAAAATAATTTTTATCAATCATATTAAGAATTTTATACAAATCCATTTATGTCACATCCTCCGAAATTTTAATTTTATTAATAAATTCATTTATTTTATTTTTATATTTATCAATCAGTCGTTTTTTATTTTTATCATATTTATCCAGAAAATATTGTAATAAATAATATTTACCTTGTATTTCAAGAATTTTAAACCTGAAGAGTGACGGGGATCGGTGTTTGTTTGAACCTCTTGGGCTTCCAAATACCTCTTCTGCGAAATTTCTACCTCCAACATTACGCAACGAAGTGGCTTTACCCAGCATATTAATGGCCTTAATGGGTTCCTTGACTTGCTTAGCTAAGATATATCTTAATGAAGAATCAGAGAAGAAGAATATATCCTTATATTTATCCATTCTAATAGTCTTGGTTATCTCATCATTTAACATAGACATCGTTTCATTTATTAGTCTCCGAATAAATTCTGAAAGCTCCTTATCTCTAGATATTCTCTTAAAGTTATCAAACCTAGACTGTAAATCTCCACATAATTCCTTGTCTTTGCACTCTAGTGATAAAGGAGAAAGTGAGCCTAATCCTCTATTCGAAATTCTCCCGATTCCTCCCATTATTAAAAAGATAAGTAGAGAATAAAGTGCAAATCGCAGCTTTTCTTTATTAATTCTCTCCTTATCAACCTCAACAATAATACGAAACTTAATTTCTTTAGGAATTAAGAAGGCAGTAAGTATTTCCATGATTATATCTGCTAAGATTTCAGATTCTGTTGAGGTTATTTCATTGCTTACAATTACACCTTTATTATTGTATTTCAATAAATCTAGCATAATACGCGGAATCGAAAGAAAGTCAGATAATTTATCAAGACGCAAATACTTATCAAGTGTTTTATCTCTTAATTTTAATTCAATTTGATTGTTATTGAGGGTAGCTGTTAATTTTTTTGCGTTAAGATCTAGAGTTATATTAAGAGTATTATTTTCGGGGTTATTCTCTCTCTTAACTCTAATCACATGATTATTCTCAGTAATTTTAAAGATAGTGCTATTTCCAATATTAATGTTGATAGTAGGAATTATTATAGTGTCAGCTATGTTTAAATTCTGAGTGTTTTCAGATTTAACAGTAACTTTTCTATTTTCAAGAATTCTTATTATAAAATCCCAGATTGCTTTAAAAATAGTGATAAAGTTATCTTCAATTTCAATCCTGACTCTAATGGGAGATTTAAAGTTCGTGCTCCCAAAAAAATCTTCAAGCAATTTATTAAGGTCATTATATTTTGTTACACCATGCCGTTTTCTTTCAATCGCACTCTCAATTAGAATCCTAGTCCACCATTTCCAAAGCCCTTTAATCTCAGTAGACCTTATGGGCTCTTCATAACCAACTTTTAAGCTCACTGGATACTGGTTATATCCTCCAACAATGGGATATAATGCCTTAGCTTCAATATTCATTACTTCTTCATACATTTATCAACGCCTCTGCAAGCCTTTTCAGAGTAAGTAGGTAATCCTTCATCAGCAAAGTAACAATAGACGAGTTAGAATATAGATTATTTAAGAGATGCATCAGTGCATTTGCACTTTGAGTAACATTATTCTTAGGGCATAGTTCATCAAGGTTAATTTCTTTTAAGAACTTTTCCTTTAGTTCTTCATTAGTAAGGAAATAGAGAATCAATGCTGAATATACTGTATAAGAAGTTTCAGTACTTCTGAGATTACCTATTTTAATGTCCGAACCACCATTATTTAGGTAATTCACAAATTTAACTAATGTGCAGAGATCGGATTTAGATAAATAGAAGAGAAAAGTGGGCACAAAACCACTATTTAGTGTTTCTTCTGGAAAGTCTCTACATCTACTTCTAAAGAGCTTAAGGGTTTCATTATCTTTAAGTTGCAATATAACTTTAGGAAAAATGCTAATAGCAAGCTTTACCCCCTCAACCATATGACCACCACATAAGTCTAACTATTCCTTTACCAATGGTCTCATGACCTCCAATAATAATATAATTAAGAAGTTTATCGTTAAACTTCTTGAATATTTCGTTAATATTCTTTTCTTTATCACTCCTTACTAAAATTATAGTGAAAAAGTATGTCCCGCGCGGTACATATTCTTCACTCCATAGCCCTCGTTCAGACGCAGTCTTCTTTTCTCTATCTATCCTTATCCTCCTAACCCTAATTAGAGACCTGTTAATTATATCCCTACCAGTATTGCCCCTAAATACCATAACACTCTTAATTTCTGGAGGAATTAAAATAGAATAACTCTTTTTTAGTTCATCGTCTTTTTTAAATTTAAAGTAGCTCTCGTTCACAATTAACTCTTTATCCCCATTACCAGCTAGGAAAAAGTCAACATTTTTCTCAGTATTCTGAGTTCTTAATAAATTACTTACAGCATCCAAATATGACTTAGCTGTCTCCAGAAGCTCTTCTGTAGTAGCATATGAGTAAACTCCTTCAAAGTCTTTAGAGATTGGAATTATTCTAACAGGGATAAGAAGAAGAACTGCATCTAGGATTACTACCTTCGATACTTCATCTGGGGTTGAATCTTTGCCGAATAGGATTTCTACGTTTTTCCTTTCTTCGGAATCTGAAATAGTATTAATAAGGTATGATTTTATCGCTCCCTTTAGGCTGGAGGCATAGATAGTAGGGTATCCAAGATGATCCCTCTGAAATGGTAAATCCACTTCTTCACTTACTGAGGATCCACTACCAACATGAGAATTTGTAACTGTAAATATATAAACCGGATACGCGTTACTGAAGTAACTATTCATTTCGTTAGTAAGTAAATAGACAATAAATATATATTCTTTATGCTTGAGCGAAGTACCTAATTGATGAATAATTAGCTACAGAATAGTAAACAAAAGGAAGCTTTTAATGAGTATAGTATTTTTGGAATGAGTTCACATATAGTCTTTTTCATAATACCTATGAGGTAAAATAGCTTAAGATGTTAAAATAAGCAAGTTACTCAAGTCAATCAGTGCATCTTTTGATGGTCAAAGCATTTACTATGAAAAGCACTATAAATACTATATAGAAGATAATAATCATTATACTATAGTTTATATGTTACTTAGAAAATAAGGTCTTCATAAATACTAGGGCTTAGCTTTCTCTGTGCTTTTATTCAAAATTTCTATGATTTTATTTATTATCTCTGCATAGTTGCCATTCTTAATCTCTTCTATAAAGTGGTACATTCCCTCTGGTACATAAAAATTCTTAGGATTACCTTTACATTCACCTACATATGCAGGTATTTTTTCTGAAGAATTGAAATTTTTATCGTAAAGTTTGTACAACGCCCTACCATTACCATCTAGTATTACATAAAAATCATAAAAATCTGGAATGTCCGGACACTTTATCACTATTATAGGATCATCTATATTTCTTCCCTTTTTACAATAGTTTTTACCGTTATTAATTAAGGTATTCTTTAAACTATTGTCCGATAATGCGTTAGCAGCTATTGTCTTAATTAAGCATGTGTTACAACTTTGTATTATAGCCTGACATTTCATCCAATTTATCTTTTGGCAATTACACGAGTTCTTTTCAGTGTAAGAATCTATATTAGTGGTTAGTATCAATTTTTTCAATGGTATTCCATCACCGTAATAGTTCCATTCGCACGTCTCTGCAGTTACCTCTCTTGCTATAAATTTTCTTTTGTATATTAAACTTAACCCATAAAAGAGATCGTAAATCTCTTTACATTTCTCAATTATGATATTATCGTTACTATTTTTTGCGGATTTACATTCATTTACTAGATTATCAATTTTGGGAAAGATAGAATTTGGAGTTAATGAGGATAGTTCATGATATATATAAGTCTTTATAACTTCTAATCTATTCTCTTGTGTTAAATGCCGCAAAACTTATCATGTATTAATTTTTAAAACATCTTAATAAATTTAGACTATGTTATTTACAACTTACTTCACTGCGTCTAATAATGAAAATAATTTCAAATTAATTATAATTATATTAGAATTACTCTTTTAAATTCTCTGGCTGATAATAAAAATCTTTAAAAGATCAAACTTCAATAACTTTACTTTATTATATTATCTAATAAATTTTACAACCAATTGAATTAAATTTTACTCCTAATACAATTTTCACAGAATTAATAAATTATTATCTACACTCACTCTTCCTAAATATTTAAATAAGTAGTTCATAAATATATTTATTCCTCCAAATAGCTAAAAATGAATTTGATAAGTAAGTCTAATGAGGAAAACAAATATATCCTATTTCTGGGCTATTGGAATACTAAGGAAAATGAACTTGAAGAAGTTATAGCGAAGTTAATGAATTGTGTAACACTGTTTCTAAGGCACAAAACCTTAAAATAACTAACTGGTCTTTTCCCACTTCTTTTGCGTATTTCTTGAATTTTTATCAAAATCAACGTAAAGCCTACTTTTTAAACCAACGCTTGAAATTAAGAGAAATTAATAAACATAAAAATTGGTAAAATTGAATATTCAAAAAAGCAATAAGTATGGAAAAAAAGATTTATAAGTTTTCAGTAAAGTGGCTGCATATGAATGCGCTAAAAGTTTTATTAAACATAATTTTTGTCTTAGCAGAATCTTTAATGAGCAAGAGAAAAATAATTGCATCATTACATGCAGTATATAACTTAGGTAATGCAGCATATGATATTTCTCAGAAGAACTTCTACGACCTAGCTATTGACGCTTTTGGTACTGCTACTTCACTATACATGTTAACGAAGGACTAGTAACACTTAATTCATTAAATGTGAACTTTTATTTACTCGGTTTCTAAGAATTAGACTGTGATAACTGACATTCACAAAAACTCCAGCGAAAGTTATCATCTTAAGGAGAAGTGACTTCTAGCCTTTTTATCAAACAGTGATAGAGAATCTATACTCTCCTCTACTAAAAGAAAAGGGAAGATGATGTAGTTTTTAGAAGTTTACCAAACTATTTAAGATATAAAATCAAAAACCTTTAGCTAAGAATTTATACTACTTTGTATTAGCATTATTTACTAACTTTTACTTTCCAAGGCTCATCTTCTACAAAGAACTTATCCTTTATCAATGGCTCCCACCACCACCTATTATTCAAATACCACTCAACAGTCCTCCTCAACCCCTCCCTTAACGGCGTAACCTCATACTTAAGCTTAGTAATCATACAATACCTCCTATCATGACCGGGCCTATCACTAACAAACTTAATTTTTACCTCCCTCCCCATGACCTCACCGATCATCTTAACAACGTCAAGCACACTATACCTCTGTCCTCCAGGAATATTATAAACTTCCCCTCTCCATTCCGCCATTTCTAAAATATCATAAATTATCCTAGCAGTATCCTCAACATAAATCCAATCCCTCTCAGCTCTCCCATCACCATAAATAGGGACATACTCCCCCATCAAAGTCCTAATTATCACCTTAGGAATAAGCTTTTCTGGGAACTGCCTAGGGCCGTAGTTGTTTGAAGGCCTTATAATTATAGCCTTAATCCCGTAAGTCCTAACATAAGCCTTAACGAATAAATCAGCAGAAGCCTTAGAAGCACTATAAGGTGAAGATGGTTTTAAAGGAGAATCCTCATCCCCACACTCCTCACCATAAACCTCATCAGTAGAAATATGAACATAATTAAAATCATATTTCCTAGCAGCTTCTAGTAGGTTCACTACTCCTATGACATTAGTAGTCACAAAATCCTGAGGCTTATAAATAGACCTATCCACATGAGTCTCAGCCGCAAAATTAACAACGACATTACTAGCAGACTCTTTTTCTTTCAAAATATTATGAATCTCCTCACTCCTAATGTCAGCCCTTACGAAATCATGATTAGTACCAATTAAGTTCTCCATCCTTCCGGCATAAGTAAGTAAATCAATCACAACCGGTTTAATTCCCCTCCTATTCACCTCTCTTACAAACGCAGAGCCTATGAAACCAGCACCACCAATAATTATCATAATATCACCGAAGAATTCTCACCTATTATTAGCCTCTGCCACCTATTTCCCTTCTCCACGACAGAATTGTTCCCTATTAACGAATCCATAAGTGAAACCCCCTTAATCCTTACATTATCCAAAATGACACTATACTCAACCTCACTATCAACAACTTGACTCGAATCCCCTATTGAAGTGAAAGGACCAACATAGGAATTCACTATCTTACTATCCCTACCTATATATACGGGACCCCTAATAACCGAGTTCTTTATCACAGTCCCCTTCTCCACTATAACCCTACCGTCTATAGTAGAATTGTCCACATCACCTTCAATCCTCCTCTCAGTATACCTATCTAATAAAAAAGAATTAGCCTCCAATATGTCCCTAGGTGTCCCAGTATCCTTCCACCACCCTTGGACTATTTCGTAATTAACCTCTTTACCTTCATCTATTAAGCCTTGTATAGCATCAGTTATCTCCAATTCCCCCCTCCAACTAGGTCTCAGACTCTCAATAACCTCAAAAATCTCGTCAGTAAATGCATAAACACCTACTAACGCTAAATCGGAAATAGGTTCCTTAGGCTTCTCTACCAACTTCACAACCTTATTTTCTTTTATTACAGCAACTCCGAAACGGTTAGGATTATCAACCTTAGCCAAAAGTATAGAAGCTGAGCCTTTAAACGACATAAACTTCCTCAGATCGTAAGGCACAAGATTGTCCCCTAAATAAACCAAAAACTTCTTAGATACTACATCCTTAACTTTATATACTGCGTCTGCCAAACCTCTTGCCTTACCTTGATAAACATAGGTAATATTTACCCCAAACTTACTACCATCACCATAATAGTCTACAACCCTCTTTGGGGTATTATCACCTAAAACTATCACTACGTCTCTAATTCCAGAATCCCTTATCTGTTCTAAAACCCACTGGGAAACAGGCTTTCCCGCTACTTTTATTAACTGTTTAGGGCCAGTGTGAGTTAAAGGCCTTAATCTAGTACCTTGACCTCCGTGTAAAATTACCGCCTCCATTCACACCACCATACCGTCTAGATCCAATGTGTAAAAATCTGTTGAAAGTATTTTCCTAGCCCTTGAAGAATCGAGAGAGGAATCGTAAGGCCTTTTAGCTATCCACCCCCTAACTTCATCAACTTCTTTAACTTCTCCCGGTAAATTAAACTTCTCCTTAATCTTTAAAGCTAATTCAAAACGTGAAATCCTCTCACCGGCAACGTGAATGATCCCAGTCTTTCTTAATTCTAAAAGTTCAAGTATTGCAGAAGCAAGTTTTCTTGCTGAGATAGGAGAGTAATAGCCCTTAAAAGCGAATACAGTCTTCCCTTCCTTAAGAGTTTTATAAACGTAAATTGGAAACCCCTTATTCCTAAAAATACCAGAAGTTCTGATTATTAAACTATCATCTTGTAGAGCAAATGTTTCCCCTAAAAGCTTGCTTAAACCGTAATAATTTATGGGATTAGGTATATCTTCTTCTTTATAGTTACCTTTTTCTCCGTCAAACACGTAATCGGTACTGATGTGGACTATGTAGGAATCTATTACTTTTCCCGCTCTAACTATGTGTCTAACTGCCTCAGCGTTTATTTTATATGCCTTCTCCTTCTCTATTTCGCATTTGTCTACGTCAGTCATTGCTGCTGCATTAATTATTACGTCTGGTCTTTTCTTTATTATGAAGTCCTCTAGTCGCGGGAAATCGGTAAGGTCGAGTTTGTAACCTCCTTGAATTTCTGAAGAATTGTAGACTTTTATTACTTCATGTCTTTCTGAGAGTAAGCGTGAGAGTTCTATGCCTAACTGTCCCGATGCACCAGTTATTAGTGTTCGCATTAAGTATAATTTTCTATGTAGAATATAAAGCTTTTATAAATCAGCTAGGTGATTACGTATTTACTGCATTTTGAAATTTCTCGATATACGAGAGTTAAAAAATTAAGGTAAAGAGTATGCTATTACTATAGGTCAGCTATGTCAATAAATGGTTCGTTGTTACTTTAGTTTCTTTACATATGTTAAGTTCCTGTTTTTACATAGTCGTACTTTGACTCTGAGTAAAAGTGTACATATAGTTCTTTTTATATGCTACTGTAATATAATTTTATGCCTTTTGAATTCGAAAATCTGGGAATGGGTATTATCCTCATAAAGCCAAAAGTCTTCCCAGATAAAAGGGGTTTCTTCCTCGAGGTATTTAAATCCGAGGACTTCACTAAAATGAGGATTCCTAATGTTATACAAACTAATATGTCATTCTCTCGTAAGGGAGTAGTTAGAGGTCTGCACTATCAGAGAACTCCTAAAGAACAAGGTAAAATAATATTTGTTCCTAAAGGTAGGATATTGGACGTTGCTGTAGATGTAAGAAAATCGTCGCCTACTTTTGGAAAATATGTTAAAGCTGAACTTAATGAGGAAAATCATTATATGTTATGGATACCTCCGGGATTTGCTCATGGGTTTCAAGCATTAGAGGACTCAATTGTAATCTACTTTATAACTCATAATGAGTACTCTCCACCCCATGAGAGATGCATAAGTTACTCTTATATAGACTGGCCAATAAAGGAGGTCATAATAAGTGATAAGGATTTACAATGCCCATCATTAGAAAAGGCTGAAGTCTTTGATTAAGTTCCTTGAAAATATTAACTAATTTTTTAGTACTTGATGTTTTAAGAACACACTTCTAAATTATGAAATTTCTTCAGTCAGTTGACTCTTATCGTCTATCTTCAAAGAGAGAATTAATCGATATAATGATCTTCTAATAAATGTAATATTTACGTATTCATCTTGAAGAACTATCTAATTTTAAGGAATAATAAAAACTAGTCTGTAAATCACACTTTATTTCCTAAACGTAGAGTTTTTAAAGCATAGTTCTCTAATTAATAATGATATCAATAGAAATTCCAGTACTGCACGGAAAATACCTAAAGCAGCTCTTTGAGTCATTAAGAAATCAATCTTTTCAAGATTTCGAGGTCATCATAGTAAATTCCTCATCTGACGAGAATGTCTCAGACCTTATACGTCAATATGGGTTTAAAGAGATAAAAGAAAAGGTAAAGCTTCTTAAAGCTAGATACTTAGCTCATCGTAACTCTAGGGGAGAGTATGAACTCCTGCTAGATGAAACCAGAGTTTTAAGGAAGGACGCGTTAGCTATCCTCTCCTTATTAAATCATGATATGATAATAATAGGGGAGGAAGAGATTGGGAACTCCTTCTGGATAAGACTTGCTAACCTTGATAAGGAGAATATAATGGAATGTAATATTCCTGAGGCTATAAAAGGTTTCGCATTACCTAGGCTTTTCAGAAGAGAAATTCTAGAAAAGACATTTAAGGTTCTAAGAGAAAATCTAAAGGAAAAGTTTAACGAGATAATTTTCCCAGATCATGAACTAATCTATTATGAAGCCAGTAAGATAAGCGAAGACGTTTTTGTGCTTAAGGATAAGTTGATAATGCATTACGGTGATGCTAGGCTTTTAGATATTATAAAGAAATACCACAGATACGGAAATAGTGTGAAAGTGTTAAAGGGAACTCCTTATACCAACTTGACACAAATTTCGAGAAAGAAGAGGAATATCTGTAAAGGGAATAAATTCCTCCTCTACTTGCTTTATATAACTAGGGGAATTCCCTTTATGCTCGGATATCTATTTTAATAGGTTCCGCGGAGAAATTGCTGGTTTAGTAATGAAATATTTAATTAAGACTTAATGTGTTATTCTTTGAACTTGCTAAATACCTGTAACAGAAACGTCCTCAATATTTATAAGAGCTCATGAGGAATTAACAAAGATGGAGTTTATTCCTCCTAAAAGAATGCTAGAACTTATTAAACACTACAGCACGACTTTCAAGAACTGGTATTCAGTAATGCTTGGTATTTATCTTCATAGAGAGAGAATAAAGTGTACTTTAAGAAATGGACAGACTTTATATCTTACACCTAATGAAGCAGTTCTATTAGCGGGGCTAAGAATAATAGAGCTCGACTGCAATACGGTGAAATTCTCGTTTAACGGTAGAGAAATTACATTAAGAGGATGGAGATTAAGTGACCCTGGGGACTCTTTCTCTGACTACTGGAGAATAAACGTCAAGGGAAAAAGAGTTCTGGACATAGGGGCTGGAGTAGGAGATTCTTCTATCTATTTTTCAACCATGGGTGCTAAAGAAGTTGTTGCTGTTGAAATAGATAAAAAGAAAATCGAGCTAATGAGGGAGAACTTAAGGACAAACGGAATTAACAACGTTATCGTAGTAGATAAGGGAGTTGGCACTGTTGATAACGAAAATTTCATCAGCTGGGAAAGATTAATAAAAGATTATGGTCCTTTTGATGATGCTAAGATAGACTGTGATGGCTGCGAGAGACTTATTTCTCCCTTTATAAAGGAGATACCAGAACTACTCATAGAATGGGATAGTGACTATAAGGACGTTGTAAAAAATTTATCTAAAAACGGTTATAAGATAAGGGTAGAGCATACGTTAAAGAACCTAGGATTTATATATGCTAAGAGGGAATGATCTTTGAAGGTCTTTTTCCTCGCAAGTCATCTTAAGGAAAGAGATGGAGCTAGTAGGGCAATATTAAACTTCGCAAGAGGGATAAGAGAGTTAAGTAATTACGAGCCGGTAATTATCACGCTTAATAGTTCCATGAATAACAATAAAATAAACGGAGTAGAAGTTATTAATCTTAAAAAAGAGTTGGGATCTTTCTCATCTTTTAGTATTCTGCTCGGTTATTCTTTCCCTTTAAATAAATTTAAAAAATACCTTAATGAGGACGGAGTTTATATAGTTTCTACTGATGATTTGATACCTCTCTCTAAATTTAAGGAGAATTTAATTTACTGGAACCAAGGAGTTCTTATCAGTGTATTCTTCTGGGAACCTTTCTACAAAAAGAATAAGTTGATATCAACTTTTGCTTCACCATTCTTGTGGCGTAATATCGTTAAATTTTCAAACTATATTAAAAAGTACAAGTTAGTTCTGGCAAACAGCAGAACATCTGCAGTCTATATTTCCCTCTTTTATAATAGGAGTCCTAAAGGTGTTGTTTACCCGCCACTTGACGTAGACTTCTTTAAAAGTTCTAAGAGCAAGGAAAGATTCGTGTTAGCAATCTTAAAGAGGGGCTATCCCTCACACGTAGAGTTACTGGCTAAAATTGCTGAAAAAATTAAGATGAAAGTTATAGGATATAAGATCCCAAACGCAGAGTATCTTGGGAAAGTTTCAGACGAAGAATTAAGGGATCTGTACTCTTCCGCTTTAGCTACGCTTTATTCTGTAGATTTTGAATATTATGGTTACATCCCAGTAGAGTCTATGGCTTCTGGAACTCCAGTCATAGCCTTTAAGTATTCGGGAGGTCCTTCAGAGACAATTATAGACGGGCAGACTGGATGGCTTGCCTCAGATGAGGAGGAATTCTATAAATTAACAATGAGGGTATATAACGAGGGCTACTCAGAAGAGATAATTTCAAATTGCAGGAAAAGAGCTGAGTTCTTTTCGATAAGAAATCAGACTAAATTGTTACTCTCCTACATAATATAATATGTTCTTCTCGTGACCCCTATCCTCTAATATGCATTTCTTAAAACCCTCTTTTATAAGGGTACTATCTATCTCGCTTTCATACTGATTTCTTACTTCCATTACGATTTTCTTAACCTTATGAAGCTGATTAATGCCAGATTTTATAACGTCCAGTTCTGCTCCTTCCACGTCTATTTTAATGAGGTCTATCGAATCATAGGGCGATAAAAGTTCGTCCAAAGTTATCGTTTCTACTTCTACGTATCTGTTCGAGTTAAAGACGATACTGGAATTATAAGGATTATCTGCTAAGTAAAGCTTGACCCGTCCTCTTTTAGAAGATACGGCTTTGTTTACTATCTTAACGTTATTTATATTATTTACACGTATATTCTTTTCTAAAAATCTTAAGGTTATCTGGAGAAGGTTCTACGGTAACAATTTCCTTAAAATTTTTATATGTAAATAATACATATCCTCCTTCGAAAGACCCAATATCAATAAATACATTGCCTCTTGACGACAATATAACATCATAAACACGGGGTTCATAGTAAGGTATAGAGAGTAGACCTAATCCATGACGGGACGTAAGGATAAATTTTATGCCCTTATAACTTAAAATATATTCTTCATCATCATCTGAAAGCTTTTTAACTTTCCTTTACCTTTAACATCGAATAATATACTCTTAATTAAACCCAACCTAGCTTTCCAAATAAAAAGTTTATTAACCTTAAGTGGTTTAGTACATTGCATTAATATACAGTTTTAGTAGTAGTATTTACAACTTATTATTTGAGTATGAAGTTATTCGTAAGCATATTAAGAAATGGTAACATATGCACTTTCTTTATTTAAAGGTCTTAGGGCTGCAACGAATCTAAAGAGATGAGAATATATCTAGTTATTATATTATCCTTAATAATAAAATATCTTGATTAAAAATAAAAGGTGAAAGCTAGATTAATCAAGAAAATATGGAATTACTATAAATCTTTTTTATGAATATATTTCTAGTTGTCTCCCTCGACAAAATAGATAAAACACTAAGTCCAAGAAGAAAAGTGTTCCATTTGCTAGGAAAATACACTAAATCTTTTACCATTCTGAAAGTATAAATTATCGCTTCTTTCCTAGTAACTTCTTTAGAGAGAATCTTATAGAGAATCTCACGCTGTTCAATAATTATTTTAATAAGGTTTCTTAAAATTTCTTTAGAAAATATGCTCTTAAAATACAATGCGTCCTCGTATTGCATTTTAAATAGCGAGATATTTAGGTTTTCGTAAGCACTTTTTCTCCTTAAGATTCTGTAGTAGGTCAATTTCCTTAAGTCAACCATTATAGGTAGTTCATTTTCTATAGCACAAAAGAATAAGAAAGTATCCGCTGTTATCTTGACATTTTTTAATAGACTATTACATTTAACTGCGAGATCTCTACTAACAGCTATGGAACTGACGTTAAATCCGGCCTTAAGTTTATGAAATAGATAATTTACCTTCCTCTCTGAATTCACTTTATCATAATATAAAAAGTCTTGAGTATCAGTGTTCATTATCGTTTTCTCGTCATAAAATATCAGTTGAGAATTGTGATAAAAACCAAGTTTGTATTTACTGAATTTTTGTGAAACTTCTGCAATCTTTTCCTTACTAAATAGATCGTCATCCTCTAAAAAGAATATTATGTCTCCAGAGGCCTGGGAAATACCTTGTGACAGTTTTCCCCCAAGCGTTATATCATCTGAATACATATTAATCACATCGTTAGCATCGAGAAAAGAGTCGATATCATTGTCCTTAAAGTTCTTCACTACTATGATCTCTGTAGGTCTTTGAGAGTTTTCTAATACAGATTTTACAGCATTCTTTATGAATTCCTTTCTGTTATATGCGGTAATTATTACTGTAGTCTTCAACACAAAAATATAAAAATCAAAAGCTTTTAACTTTTTTATAATGGGTTATACATCTTTTAAGAAAGTACTTATTAGTAACTTTAACAGATACCCATATAATCTTATTCCTCTTATTATGAAGTCATATAGTAATCCTTTTATTATAGGACTAAGGACTATATTCGGCAAATATCCCTTTGAAGCTAAGCTAAAAGGCCATGAGAAAGTTGTGATAACAAGTAGAGTGTATAAAATTACATCATATTATGCATTCTTATATCTAGCCAGAAAAAAGGTAAAAAATTAATGTAGTTGATATCGATGAAAATATGGTTAAACTTATTTATAATGACCATGAAGTAATTCTACGAAATTACCGAGCAAGAGATTTCATAGGAGTTTTTGTAAACGAAGATTATGAATTAGCAGACGTAAAAGGAAAGACTGTTATCGACTGTGGAGCAGCTATAGGGGATTCTTCAATATATTTTGCATTAAAAGGTGCAAAGCGTGTAATTTCTTTCGAAGCATATCCGAGCATAGCGAAAATTGCTGAGCAAAACATAAAGTTAAATGATATTGAAAACGTTTTAATTGTAAATGCTGCTTGCGGAAAGGATGAGACTATGCTAGTTGACCCGCGTTTAGGCGGAGGCCCTACTCCACTAATTCGTGTAGCTAATGGTGCTAAAATTCCTTCCTATTCGCTTAAGAGTATAATACAAAAATTTCAGATTGAGGAAGGAAGCGTACTAAAGATCGATTGTGAGGGTTGCGAATACGACTTTATACTACGTGAGGATGAGACAACTTTAGCGTATTTTTCTCAGATAATTATGGAATATCATCACGGTTATAATGAACTAAAGAAAAAGCTTGAGAAAGCTGGATTCAGAGTAAAGGTAAGTAAACCTGTTCTATGTCATAATACATTTGGAAAGCTCATTTTAGGTAAACTTTATGCTTATAAGGACTAAAGACTCATTAAATCCTTATAATAATTCTCTATTACTGAGTCCCAATTTGTGTGCTTCTCAAGGAATTTTTCCATTTTATCATTGAAAATAAGTGAATTGTACTCGTCCTCCTTCATTCTTAAAATGTTTGTGACTTCCCTTGCCATATGCCTTATATTAAACTCTTCAACAAATCTTACTGCGCTTAAATCGCCGAAAACGGATCTAGGACCAGGGATGTCGTAGGCAACTACTGGTGTTCCTACAGCTAAGGCTTCAAGAATTGCGAGTGAAAACGAATCCTCATGTGAAGGGTATACTACACATTTTGCTTCAGAAACAATATTAAGTAATTCATCTTTAGGTACAAAACCTTTATAAACAATATTATCTTCTAATCTCAATTCTTTAACAAGATTAAAAAAGAGATCTTTCAATGAATCATTTGGAAACTTCCCCATTATTATTAACTTTAATTCCTTATTATTACCAATCCACATTATCTCTTTAAGTATATAAGGGATCTCCAAAATTCCCTTTAAAGGAATAAGTCTAGCATAGAATACTAGGTAATCTTTTTTCTTCTCATAATCCTTCCGTTTGCTTATTAAATCTTTATCTACAGCTAATGGAGGATCCATAACTCTAGCTTTCTTAGACTTACTTAGACCTAAAGAATCTAGCTGTCCTTTAGATACTCCGTATGCGCGAGCTATAGTCCCCGAATATTTAATTATCTTTGATATAATACTTTCCCTAATACCTTTATAAAGAATGTAGTAAAATTTGTTTTTACCATTAAGAAATACATCGATAGGAAAATTTCTCTTAACCTTTAGATAGTTTAATACGTTAAGCGGAATGCCTAATTTAATTTTATTTAGTCCAGCACCCTGAATAAGCACAGCGTTTCTTACTTTCAGCTTCTTAGCATAATAGTAGCTTTCACCAAGTAGGAAATTAATTTCCTTCATTCTAAAGTTATGATAGATGAATTTTAACTGGCCATAACTAATAGGCCAGTAATCTAGGTCAAAAATTAGTCTAATTTCTGTCCTTTTAAGATTATTTAACGTATTGATTATAAAATTCCAATCATGATTTTTATATATTACATGAATACTATCTGTATATTTATTTTTAAAACCTTGCAATAACTTAGTCTCCACATACTCGCCACCGCCAAAGTCCAGATTAGAATCTGCCATAATTATGATTTTTTTCATGGTATTTCAGCCTCTCTTTACTATCTTATCAAATACTCTGAATCTTTGGAAAATAAATACTAATAATATTATTATTAGTCCTAAAGATGATATAATAAAATACTCATGAATAGTAGGAATAATTCTTAACTGAATTACAGCTGTATAATTTCCTGCAGGCATTAACCAAGCATTTGCATATCCGTTTGCCATATAATGCCTGGCGTTAATTTTACCGTTGATATATAGAGTCCATTGTGGAGAGTATCCCTCGTCAAACACCAGATAGAAAGGTCTAGGAGCGTTGACCTCTACAGTATACATCTCATTACAGTAATCAATAAGGATTTTAATGTGGACACCAGATATATTCGTTATATTTACTGCTCCTAGCCCATAAATTATACTCTGCTTTTGTGCTTTTAGCGTATTATCAGCATAAAGAAAGAATAAGTGATAATAGCTGACATTTTTTACTATTCCCTCTGACGGGTAGAGTAGACTAACATTGAGGTTTATTACATATACGTTATAATAACTGTTTTCAATTACTAAACTGATATTAGGTGTATGAGATAGAACCTCAATAAATTTTGTATAATTCCATGGATATCCTCCAGCGTGGCCTAACGGAACTCCTGGTGCAGGGTATTCTTGTTTATTCAAAACAATGTACTTTGCTCCTAATAATACGAAATAGTTGGTTACGTTATTCAGGTTAAAACTGGGAAAGTAGAGATAAATAGGATAAACCACGTTTGAAGCTGGTGATTTTATTATTTGTCCCATTATATAGTCTGAAAGAGGATAAATTGTGTACCATACTGCTTTTGTTCCATTATCATCATACATCCCCCCCGCATATTGCATTGGAAATTCAATTACATTATAGAAACCATCATGTGCAGAAAGATAATTACCTACATCTATCAATTGTTGAGGTGGATAGAAAATATTGGTAGCATTAACCGGCAAATTGAATGCTCTAATCCCAGTATGAAGAGATGCGGTTTCGAAGTTCGAATAAACATATAATGAGGGTATAAGTAAAATGATTAATAATAAGAGTGCTTTTATATAATTTCGCTTTCTCTTAAAATATTCAAAGAGCTGGGGAATCAAATAACTTATTGATAAACTTCCAATAAAGGAAATTGGAAAACCAGAAAAAATATGCTGGATACCATACATTAGCCCTATTATAACGAAACCTATTGGGGTTGAATGCAATGAATATAAAGGTAAAACGTTTATCACACCGCTAGATGCTCCTCCGATAATTAGCAGTAAAGATAGAAGTAATGAGAAAAATCTGCTAGATTTATCTCTTGTAAAAAGAAGTGAAGAGAGTACTAATGCAAATAGCAATGCTCCAACTATTTCATATTTTTCTGGTGTATAAAGAGATATAAAAGAAGTTAAAGGGAAACTATTGTATTGTGCGTTTGTTTCTGATATAACTATCGGTTTTCCCAAAAACTTGTCATGAACGCCTACATAAAATGCTCCTAACGACGCATTATATATTTGGTAAAGCTGTTCTAATCCAGCTATAACTGTAATAAATATTATAATTACATTTTTTATAATAAATTGAATAAAAGAAGGCTTTCGAATAGACATCCAGATAAACGTTATGATTGTCGTATATATTATTATAACCCATAATAAATATGTAAATGCAGAAAATTGAGTACCACTCAGAAGAATTAGATATAAAGCAATTAACGTTATAGAAACAAATTTCTCATCGAATATGTACTTTAAACTTAGATACAAAGCTATAGGAAAAAGTGAATATAAGATGAAAAACGGATAATTAACCCCTAATATAGGTGGCGTATAAGAATAAAATCCCCACGAATATATAAACCCTCCTACTAATCCGCCTATAAAAATAAGATTGCGGTTATACCTTTTACCGAGAAGACCTAGAATAATCCTTAATAGACTGATAAATCCTACTTGAGATAGATAAATAAAAATCAATAAATAAAAAAATTCAGCCATTTCTAAGGATAGATGAAGCACATTAACTAATAGGAAAATAATGAGCCCCGTAAATAAGGAGTCTTGGCTATACGCAAGTGGCGCCCCAGGAAAGAAAGGGTCGTTCCAGTAGTAAAAAAGGATTTTGCGGATCCATAAAGCGGGATTGAAAGGAAAATTTGAGTCTAGCCAGTATATTATTCCTCCATTTAAATAAGTATATAATAGTATACTATCAATTATAAAGGGTATTATATAAAGTAATAAAAACGAAACCTTAATTTTTCTTAAACTTAACATTTTAAAACTATTGTTTCCGTCTAATTTTTAAGTTTTATCAATGTACTGCAATACGATTAGATAAAGAGAATGGAATTTGATTATATTTAATGACTAAATAATTCATTATACATGTTCAATCTAAAGTCATAGATTTTTCTTAGAACCATTTTCCTTAATTTAAATGGAAGATATGATACTATTCCTAATATAAACCTTTTAAGAGTATCTTCAGCGTACGGATTATTTAAAATCCTTACTACTTCATAAAAGCTTAATTTACAACATTTATCATAATAATAGTTATTTTTATTAGTAGGGTTAATAAAAAGTTTGTATAATACTTTTGAAAATAAGTAATCGTGAAGCATAAATTCTTCAATGTCAGAGCCTTTAGCCAATCTATAATTTATCTGGAGATCTTTGCATATATTTGAATATTCAAAGAAATAGTGATCAATAAAACCATTTAAATCTATTAAGTATGAAGTTCCAGATTGTTTTTGCAATCTGTATTTTCCAAGGACTATATTATCAAATAGCATATCGTATTTAGATAAAAAGCTAGTTGTTAGATAAAATGAGTCAATTGCTAAACGAATCTGTTTCAAGTAATCTGAATACTGTTCTAAGATTTCCCTGCTCATTGCCATAGATGAAACTGATGCATAACCACTTCTATTTTTATAAACCGTAAGATACGCAGTTCTAAGATCGCATTGACGTTTATTAATTAGAATTTTTTGTGAATTATATAAAGCATCAGATAATTTTGCCTCCTTACCGTGCTCGTTGATAATTTTAACCTTATGCCTATAAAAGCCGAGCCTTGACTTTTCTTTGAATATATTATATATTACTCTTAGCTTATTACTTTCAAATAAATCATCATCTTCTAGAAAGACTATAATTTCCCCAGAGCTTTCTTTGAGTGCTTCAAAAACTTTTGGCCCTATCCATCTGTTTTTGGATTGAATAAATTTCCAGCTACTGTGTAAATACTTAGAAATATGATTCTCATCATAGTTAGTAACTATTATCACCTCGTATTTCTCCTTATCCAAATCTTGTTTTACAACACTTTCTAAGGCCTCTATAATATAAGGTCTGTACTGGTATGCTGTTACTATAACTGAAATAAATGGATCCATATTCTCTTACCTTAATTTTATTAAGATAATTGGTAATATTTAATAATAGATGCTTATAACAATAGTTACTTACAACCCAGATGAGGAATTTGTTACTGAAATGGTTTCTAAAATTAAAGAGAAAAGCAAAGATTATAAAATACTTATCATAGATAATCATTCAAGAAAACCCTTAGAAAAATTAAAATCTACAGATTATTTTATTCAATTTGATAAAAATTATGGATTAGGTAAAGCATATAATTATGCCGCTAAGTTCGCTAAGGAAATAGGAGAAGAGTATCTAATGTTTCTAGATCAAGACACAGTAATATTAGATAATTTTAATCCAAATAAAGTTGTGAAGGAAGCGGAAGAACTAAAGGCTAAGGGTATTGATCCACAAATATTAAGCATTAACATTGATAATACGGCCATAGAGAAGAAGATATCTGACTCTAATTTTTACAATGCTAAGATAATCGTAAATAGCGGTATGATAGTACGTATAGACTATATAGGAAAAAATCCCTTTTTAGAAAATCTATTTTTAGATAGATTAGATCTTGAATATACTTATAGAGCAAGGAGACAAGGCGTATTACCATTAGTATATAAAGAGAGAATGATATTACATAAGCCCGGAGAAGGACTAAGACAATTCTCTAGATTTTGTGGGAAGTTGTTTTTAACTGCATTATATACGTTGTATACTTTACGTCATAAAAATAATAAAAATAAAAAATTTGAGTACTACTCTTACTACTCAAGTTTCTTGCGATATTATCTCATGTTACGTAATGATGTATACTTATGGATAAGAAGAAGAATATATCCTAATTTTTGGAAAATAATAATAGGAGATCTATTTGTGTTATGTGAGGTTCTAGGTTATAGTAAGGGGTTTAAGTGGGCTTTGAGAGCTATTAGATACGGAATTATAGGAGACCTTGATAAGGATAATAAAGAACTATTTCAAATTTGACTTAGAGTTCAGCTATATTATTCTTGCTAAGACAAATAGACTGTCATTAATCTATAAACCCTCTACTTTAGGGCCTTCTCATATTTAAGATTGATTAACTTAATTATACTTATAACAGTTGTTCTACTTTAACGCAGCTTAAAGATTTTCATCAAACCTAGTACACCTCCTATTAGTAGTTTAAGGAAATTCCCTTACCATAAAAAGTTATAATGTTTTTTCATGAACTAATAAATACTTTGAATTTACCCCCTTACTCTATTTAGTTTATCAGAAAGAATTTTTCAGTTAATAGGACAATATTTCTTACTTATGTTCAACGTCACGTAAAAATGTAACGATTTTCCTATAAATGCTACACGTCAGTATGGGAATCTCTTTTTTCAGAGACTAATAATAACATTAATCAAAATTGAACAAAACCAGTATCATTCAAATAAGACCATATATATTTTATAACATCGAGTATAATTAAATCAATTTTTATTAGAAAAACAAAGAAATATTGAATTAATTTCACGTTGCTAAAAAGGGGTACATAGAGTTAGCTTAAGTTCACGAAAAACAACTCCCTAACTTGAGGTAAACATTGTGCAACAACCTCCCTCATCTCCTTAAGGCAGAAAATCAACGAGAGACTGACAGAACTCCCACAACCTCACCCAAAGAACAAACCAAATAACAGAGGAGAATAAGAACCAACTCCTTCCTAACATCACAAGTCCTAACCCTAAACTCCTCTAGCGAACGAAAAGCATTTTCAACACTCCACCCCTCCTCAGCCAAAACAACAGCAGTTCTAACATCAACCTCACAAGAAAAGCTATAATCATACCATCCTCCTCACCCTTCTTATTAACCTCCTTCCTCAAAATAACAAGATAAGCACCACTAACATGCCTAACATAAAGAAAACCAGTATACCTAACACCGCAATAAATAATATCAACACCCCCCAACTTGTCCCCATACTTCCTATACATCTTATACCTAGCGGTAATAGCAAAATCCACGCCAAGATCCAAGAGAATAACCTCACTCACCGCAAACTCCCTATCACCATAAACAAGCCTAAGATCAAACTTGTCCAACTCCTCCAAAATTGCATAACCATCTCAAAATCCTTAGCAATATTTTTCACAGTTATAGGCAAGACATCAAGGAAAATACTCTTAATCAAGAGGAAAATTGCAATTTGAACGAGACCCCAAGAAGTTAGTAGGCTTAATCAATAAACGCTTATCCTTGTGGTACTGTGGTTGGGAATGGAGGTCAATAGCAACTCTACTATCCCTAGTCTCCCTCAAGACTTTCTTTCCCATCTCCCTTAATGCCTTCCTAACATCATAAATATTGTTCAAGAGGTTTAATGCTCTCCTCCCTTCATTCCCAAGCTTACTCAAGTAAGTTCCTCTTGCCTTGAGTAAAGCTTTAAGGAGTTCTTCGGGGAAAAGTGTATTAGTTAGAAAGGTGTAGATTAGTTTGAGGGCGGATCGGAAGAAGTCCCTATTGTAGGACTTCGTCTCTTTGTCTTTACTCCCCTTCGTATGTTAAGGTCCGCCCTCGCTTATACAAAATTTTCTCCAAAAATTAACATTCTTCTGACTCTTTTCTGAATTTTGTTCATCTAATTTTTTACACGAAAAAAGAGATTCCCATACTGACATAGTTTCTAACTGTTTGTGGTGATATGTTAAACTCCTTAGCCTTGTTTTCTACCGAATCATTTGTTAGCGCTACTATGACAAGTGTTCGCTTGGCTTCTTCAGCCTTTCTACCCTTGAATTTTATGATAGAAAGTGTTTTTTCTTGATTTGTGCAAGTGTTTGTGGATGGAGGCTGGTATTGTCAGGTATTACTTCCCTTAAGGTAATACCACTCCATCCACCTTAACTTTTTCTCTAATTACTAAATTTTTTCAATATAATTGATAATTATCCTTAGAATTGTTTTTGTAAAATGAATTTGGGGTCTAGGGTTAAAGTTAAAAATTTTATCTGTAGTACTGAGAATCTTATATTACCAAGAGAAAGTAGAATAACTGCTATTCCTAGTAAAGCTTATATAGCAAAACATATAATCTTACCAAATGATAGTAATAGGTTTTAACTGGCCTTTAGAACATGATCATGCAGTTGCAGTCATATATAACGGTGAGCTTATATTCGCTGTTGAAGAAGAAAGATACACAAGACACAAACATTCACCATTAGAACCGCCATTAAATGCACTTATACAAGCATTTAGATTTCTAAAGAAAATGGGATTTAAACCAAAAGATATTGACGCTTATGCAATAAACTGGGATCTGTCTCTACTTCAGTATGGGAATCTCTTTTTTCTGAGATAAATGATAACATTAGCCAAAATTGAGCAAAACCAGTACCATTCAAATAAGACCACATATATTTTATAATATAGAGTATAATTAAATCAATTTTTATTAAAAAAAGAGGAAATATTGAATTAATTTCACGTGGTTAAAAAGGGTTGCATAGAGTCAGCTGAAGTTCACGAAAAATAACTCCCCAACTTGAGGTAAACCTTGTGTAATAACTTCCCTCATCTCCTTGAGGACTAGAAAATCAACGAGAGACTGACAGAACTCCCACAACCTCACCCTCCTCCAAGAACGAACCAAAAACCAAACATTCAAAAGAAAATAACAGAGGAGAATAAGAACCAACTCCTTCCTAACATCACAAGTCCTAGTCCTAACCCTAAACTCCTCTAGCGAACGAAAAGCATTCTCAACACCCCACCTCTCCCTATAATCCTCAGCCAAAACAACAGCAGTCCTAACATCAACCTCACCACTAACAAGAAAAGCTATAATCCCATCCCCCTTCCTCAAAATAACAAGATAAGCACCACTAACATGCCTAACACAAAGAAAACCAGTATACCTAACACCACAATAAGTAATATCAACATCCCTCAACTTATCCTCATACTTCTTGTACATCTGATACCTAGCGGTAATAACAAAATCCACGCCAAGACCCAAGAGAAACTTAATAACCTCATTCACCGCAAACTCCCTATCAGCATAAACCCTAACAAGCCTAAGATCAAACTTGTCCAACTCCTCCAAAACAACTTGCATAACCATCTTAAAATCCTCAGCAATATTTTTCACAGTTATAGGTAAAACATCAAGGAAAATACTCTTCCTATTCAAGAGGAAAATTGCAATTTGAGCGAGACCCCAAGAAGTACCCTTATTAGGCTTAATCCTACTCAATAAACTCTTATCCTTGTGGTACTGTGGTTGGGAATGGAGGTCAATAGCAACTCTCCTATTCCTAGTCTCCCTCAAGACTTTCTTACCCATCTCCCTTAATGCCTTTCTAACATCATCAACATCAATATTGTTCAAGAGCTTTAATGCTCTCCTCCCCTCGTTCCCAAGCCTACTCAAGTAGGTTCCTCTAGCTTTAAGTAAGGTTTTGAGGAGTTCTTCGGGGAAAAGTATATTAGTTAGAAAGGTGTAGATTAGTTTGAGGGCGGACCGGACGAAGTCCCTATTGTAGGATTTAGTCCCTTTGTCTTCATTCCCCTTCATATGTTAAGGTCCGCCCTCTAATATACAAAATTTTCTACAAAAATTAGCGTTCTTCTGACTCTTTTCTGAATTTTATTCATCTCGTTTTTTACGCTAAAAAAGAGATTCCCATACTGACTTCCAAGTGAAGCTCGACATCGTTTTTTCGATCTTACTATGAAGATATCAGTGATGCATGGGCTGGTAGGAGTTACAGAGTTACATAATTATATATGGAGTTACTTAAGAGGAGATTTCTTACCATTAGCCAAAAGAGTTATTACAAAAGCTATTTTAGAATCTCATGAAACAATACCGTCAGAAATAAAAATTTTTTCTGTGCCTCATCATTTAGCTCATGCAGCCTCAGCGTATTATTTTTCTGGCTTTAACTCTGCTACTGTAATCACTTTAGATGGTTCAGGTGAGTACGAGGCTACTGTTATATGGAAGGTAAAAGATGGAGAATTCGAGAAAATTTTATCTATGTACTCCTCTTATGGTTCATTAGGATTTCTTTATGAGGCTATGATGGTAGGGATATCTTTTGAAAGACTGGAAGGTCCTGGAAAAGGAATGGGATTAGCACCTTACGGTAAAAAGTCTCTATATTATGATAGATTAAGATCGTTCGTTAATATTAATTCAGATGATGGCATCCCATTTTACATTTCAGATGATAAAGTTATAAGAAGAAGAAAATATTATGAGATTATATATCAAGCTATCTATAGTAAAATAGCTGAAAAGGTTATAGGTGGTAAACTTAAGTGGGATCCCCGTGGTGAGTTGAATCAAGATGCAGTAAACATTGCTTGGGCTGTTCAAAAAGTAACTGAGGAGGCTGTTTTAGCTACTGCAAAGTGGGCAAAAGATCACACGGGTGAGGATAAAGTTGCCTTAGCTGGAGGAGTAGCTTTAAATGCTAAGGCTAATATGGAGTTGCATTACGCCAAGATCTTCAATGATATGTTTATTTTTCCAGCTGCTAATGACGCTGGTGGGCCAATAGGTGCTGCAGCTTACGTTTATGAGCATGTGTTGGGAGGCAAAATGAAGAGACAAAGGCTGAAGAACGTTTACCTAGGGCCGGAATATGACGATGATGTGATTAAGAAGGTTGTTCAAGATAGTAAGTTTAAGGCTAAGTATGTTGGTGATGATGTTAATGCTGTTGCTGACTTAGTTGCTAAGGGTTATATTGTAACTTGGTATCAAGGTAGGGCTGAGTTGGGCCCTAGGGCACTCGGTAATCGTTCGATTGTTGCTGACCCGACTAGGAAGGAGTACTGGAGGCTGGTCAACGATATTAAGGGTAGGGAGTGGTGGAGGCCATTAGCACCGTCTTTGCTAGATGAGGACAAAGGCACTTACTTTAAAGATCCCGTTTCCCACGAGTTCATGATACTGATGCTACGTTATAAGGATGAGGAGGTGTGTAAGCGTGTTCCGGTCACTTGTCATGTTGATTTGACTGCTAGGCCACAGACTGTAACTAGGGATCAGAATAAGACTTGGTATGATTTGATTAAGGCGTTCAAGGATATTAAGGGTGAGGGGCTAATAATGAATACCTCATTTAACCTCGCCGGTGAACCATTAGTTGAGACACCACAGGACGCCATGAGGAGCTTCGCTTTAAAAGGTTTTGATGCAATGTATATGCAAGGATGGTTAATATATAAGAGGTGAGATGATGAAAGTGTTCAGTGTTAGGGGAATAAAAATATTTTATGATGAAAAGTTAGATGGGGGAGGAACTTCTTTCGGTCAACTTTACGTACTTATTATAAAGAGGCTTATAGGAAAATTAAAAACGTGTTTTGAGGCATTTTCTGGACCGGCATTTATAGGTTTTTCTTTACTTGCGCATAATCTCTGTGAGGAATTGGTAGTTGCTGATATTAATCCTGAAGCTATTAATTACGTTAAAATGACAATAGAGGAAACCAAGTTAAGAGGTAAGGTATTATGTTTCAGATGTGTTGGACGGAATACCGGATAATGAAAAGTTCGATTTGGTAGTAAGTAATCCTCCACATTTTAATGAAAATACGCTTAAAAATTACGTTCAATATGATCAAATTACGTTATTAAAAGTTTATGATGAAAGTTGGAAGTTACATAGAAAGTTTTATTTGAATATTTGTAAGTTTCTTAATGAGAGGGCTAATGTAATACTAGTCGAAAATTCTGAAGGATCTAATGAGAGAGATTTCATTGGGATGATAAGTGAAGGAGGACTTAAGTATGTAGGAGTAATAAGATCTACACTAGAAGATATTATAAACTCGTCGTATATTTCTATAAATAGATTGAACTTAGACAAAGGTGTTTCAAAGATAGTGAAAAGATTACCATATGGAATGTATAAACTAGCATTTTCGTTTGGATTTAAAATGCATTATAAACCACTTTAGCATTTTACGTCTTTTTCCTTCTCTTAAACAGTTTCTTAATCCCACCCAAAGACTGATAAATACTTTTTATCATCCTCGATATTCTCTTGGCTCCCAAGCTTAAGCCAAGAGAATACTTAAATGAGAGAACTAAGAGGAGGGAGAGGGATTTCAAGGTTATGAAACCCTTGTTCCTAACCCATGTGAGGAAAGAGCTCTTCTCTAAGCCTAGAGCCTTTAGCTCCCTAATTACTACTTCAATATCCCAACGGTTTTCCCATGTTGTTATTATGTCTTCTGGTGTGTCATTTGTGTTGGTCGAGAAGAAGTATCTTTTTCCCATGCCTTTATAATTGTCTATTACGAGTAGTTTTATGGGGGTACCTAGGTATTCTACTAGGTATTCCCCTTCGGGGAACTCGGCAACTGGCACATGTCTGCCACCCTCGACAACACGTGAGTTTGCCTTGAGTTCCCCGGTAGTGTTAGGTAGTAGGGTTTTTGAGTTTACGTACCATGAGTCGAATGAGATGGTGGTAACGTTGTACTCGTTTAGGATTGTTGGTAGTGTTTCTAGGTATAGTTGGATTTTTGTTTTGTATTCTGCTTTTTCTCCCCTTTCCTTGAGTATTTCGGCAACTTTTTGTGGTATGTATGGTATTATTGTTACTATGTAGGCCTCGTTTGTCCTCAAGTCTTTTAGTGTTATTAGGAGGAGTTGTATTGCTGGCTCGTATCTCTTGTGTTCTCTGCAGTAAAAGGCTTGTGTTCCGTTTCTTGATACTGGTAGTGCTCTTGCTTTGTGGTTGTGTGTGTCGTCTATTATTAGTTGTACTGGGTGGTCTTTTACTATTTCTTTTACTATTTTGATCAGGTTTATGTTTGCCAATTTGTCAAGGTTTTTTAGTACTGTCTCGTAGTCCATGTCTACTGCTTGTGCTATTTCTGTTGCTGTCCCACCCATAACTCCTCCTAGTACTAGTCTTGTTAGTGTGTCTTTTCTCACGCTAGTCAAGGCTGTGAAGATTTGTTGTAATGCTTCTTGAAGTGTCTTGTAATACTCTTGGAGTAATGAGTTTGTATTCATCCGATATTTTGTTTGGCTAATTTTTAAAAAGTTTTTAAGGTTCCCTTAAACTGCAAGGATTTTCCTATAAATGCTAACCACTTATTGATGTAGTTAACTTTCACTCAAAGTTTTATTTTATATGGAGTAAAAATTTAAATAAGTAAAAAGCTGGACTAGTGATTCAAATTATGGAAATTCTAATCAAGTCCTCCTTCTGTTAACCGTTAGATAGTACAGTAAAATTTTAAAAATATTAAAATAAGATCTTTTTTATTTAATAAACCTTGTAGTGAACTGAAAATGAGTTTCTAGTAAATAAATGGGAGTGTGGAATAGTGGCGCCATTAACCTAAAGTTAGCCAATCTTTATGAAGAAGGAGTTAAACTGATAGTCTTATATACGTTTGGAATATTAGGAAGAGGATTTACAGCTTAATGTTACACTATGAAACATAACTGACCTTAAAAAGCTAAGGCTACTAGAGAAAAGCTTTAATATTTTACTTCTGAAGACCTAAACTGAATGAATCCAATAAAGAATGCGTTAAAGAGCCTCAGCGTGACTACTACTAATGTCATAGTTGCTTTAATATTCTTTATTATTACTGCTAAAATTTCTAACCCTGCATTCTTCGGAAAAGTTGCAATAATCCAACTCCTCGAAGTAGTTACGTCGGCCTTCTTTTACTTCATTCCTGGTGCAATAATAACAAGGGAAATATCATACCTTTACGCAAGAAAAGAAGTAAATAAGAGCATAATAGGAAAATTTCTCTCATTTCCCTTTCTGGCTATTCCATTTTTCCTCATTCTTCTCATTTTCCCAAATTACGTTAAGTTAGCAATACCTTATCTCTTCCTTTATCTCCTTAATAACGTATTAACAGCAATAATTATAGGGATGGACATGTTCACTGAATCAGCAATAACAGGAAATCTCTTTCTAATTATAAGGTGGGGAATATCAATAATCGCTGTACTTTTACATAATATCTATCTCTTCATCGAGATTTGGACTTTAGGAGGGATAATTTCAGTCTCTATGAATTATGCATTTCTGAGCAGAAAAGTCGGATTAGTCTTTCCTTCTCCAGACTTTGCCTTTCTCTTTAAGCACTTCAGGGAAGGTCTACCTCTTTATCTCTCTTCTTTATCTGGTTTCTTTTCTTCTCAAGGGGATAGAGTAACCACAGCATACTTGTTGGGTTCTTATTACCTAGGCATTTATCAATTTTCTGCGTTAGTAGCCGGAGTACCTTCGATGATTTTAGGAGCTTTAGGAAACGTTTTACTACCAACAGCGTCTTTTTACAAAGCTTTAGGAAAAGACGAGAAAAAGATGTCTTCTCTTTCCTTTAGACTTCTATCGCTCTTAACTTTTCTTGCTGTAATAATTTCTATTCCCATAGGTGAGATAGTAATTAATCGCTTCTTTCCGGCATATAAGGCTGGACTTGAAGTATTTATAATACTTTTAATTTCAACTACCATCCCGTTTTCTATTGGATCCTTAACTAATTTCATTATTGCGGCTAAGAAGGATTTGAGACCTTTTCTCATCCTCTCAGTTTTAAACGGTAGCCTAGTAGTGCTCACTTCCTATTTGTTGATTCCTAAAATAGGGATAATGGGAGGGGCTATATCTCAGATTATTGTAGCTACTATTTCTTCTCTCTTTGTTCTGTTTTATGCAATTAGAACCTCAGTTTTCATTCCGGCTAAGAAAGAACTTATCCTCCTTTCAATTACTCCTCTTATCGGTGCTTATGAAATAATTGTTGACCCAGTTTTTATGGATTTCCTAATAGTAGTTGTTATCATCTCTGTCTTCAAATTATTTAAGATAATTAGTGAGGACGAGATTAGAATCATAGAAGGCTTTTTACCGCGTGGCTTAAAGTTCGTATCCACTATTTTAAGAGCTATAAGTTAACAAACTTAGTGTGTCGAGACGAGGTTCTTTAATCATACAATAGTAAAAACATGGGGATCTAAATGCTCTACATACGCTGAGTGATATTTTACGTCAAATCCACGCTTTTAATTAGCTAAATACAAAATTAGCGTTCTGTTTTAGTATAACCATTATGGTAGTTATCTGTAATAATAAATCGTAATGAAGTCGTAAATAGATAAAGTTTTGCTACAGATTCTTTTCATGATTAGTAGTTTAAGGAAATTCCCTTACCATAAAAAAGTTATAGTATTTTTCATGAACTAACAAATACTTTGAATTTACTTCCTTATTTTTATTGTTCATTAAAAAGAAATCTTCAGTTAGTATTATGTCTATTACGTGTCCTTTGCTAATTATAATTTTCTCTATTATATTAGTATAATTCAATGCACAAATAATACAGATTTATAATAACATAACTTACTAAAAAAGCATTAGTTAATATCATCAAAAATTAACTTTGTCTTAACTAATTAACAAATATATCAAAAAATCGAAACTTTAAAAACGCAAAAAGTTTTTATTTTTTCACTCACTCTCATTCTTATGGTTATGAAAACGATTCTTACCAATAAGAAAAGCTAGGTGATGACTATGGATATATGGGTTATTATAGTGACTATAATAATATTTATTGAATTGATAATTTTTATAATTTATCTATATATAAATAACGACATGCAGATAATAAGGATGTTAGGTAAGGTATTATCCATTGTGGGCTCTATCGCAGAGTCTTTATAACGTTACAACAACTACCTTTTTACGCAGTAGTTTACCTTAAAACTGAGCTTATTCACGGGCAATATTGGAAATGGACTTTAGATTTATGCTTAAACGACCAGACTTTAGATAGTCTTGTATACATAAATATTTCAATAGAAACAGCAAAGCGGTTATGCAAAAGTTATTAATGTTTTTTATCACTTAGCATTTATAGGAAAATCCTTGCAGTTTAAGGGAACCTTAAAAACTTTTTAAAAATTAGCCAAACAAAATATCGGATGAATACAAACTCATTACTCCAAGAGTATTACAAGACACTTCAAGAAGCATTACAACAAATCTTCACAGCCTTGACTAGCGTGAGAAAAGACACACTAACAAGACTAGTACTAGGAGGAGTTATGGGTGGGACAGCAACAGAAATAGCACAAGCAGTAGACATGGACTACGAGACAGTATTAAAAAACCTTGACAAATTGGCAAACATAAACTTGATCAAAATAGTAAAAGAAATAGTAAAAGACCACCCAGTACAACTAATAATAGACGACACACACAACCACAAAGAATACGCAAGAGCAATACCAGTATCAAGAAACGGAACACAAGCCTTTTACTGCAGAGAACACAAAGATACGAACCAGCAATACAACTCTTAATAATAGCAATAAAAGACCTGAGGACAAACGAAACCTACGTGGTAACAATAATACCATACATACCACAAAAAGTTGCCGAAATACTCAAGGAGAAAAAGCAGAATACAAAACAAAAATCCAACTATACCTAGAAACACTACCAACAATCCTAAACGAGTACAACGTTACCACCATCTCATTCGACTCATGGTACGTAAACTCAAAAACCCTACTACCTAACACTATCGGGGAACTCAAGGCAAACTCACGTGTTGTCGAGGGTGGCAGACACGTGCCAGTTGCCGAGTTCCCCGAAGGGGAATACCTAGTAGAATACCTAGGTACCCCCATAAAACTACTCGTAATAGACAATTATAAAGGTATGGGAAAAAGATACTTCTTCTCGACCAACACAAATGACACACCAGAAGACATAATAACAACATGGGAAAACCGTTGGGATATTGAAATAGTAATTAGGGAGCTAAAGGCGCTAGGCTTAGAGAAGAGCTCTTTCCTCACATGGGTTAGGAACAAGGGTTTCATAACCTTGAAAGCCCTCTCCTTGTTCCTGGTCCTCTCATTCAAGTACTTCCTTGGTTTGAAGTTGGGAGCCAAGAGGATATCAAGGTTGATAAAAAGTATTTATCAATCTTTGGGTGGGATTAAGAAACTGTTCAAGAGAAGGAAAAATACGTAAAATGCTAATCACTCTCACTCTTAATGCCGATTTGTGTGTTCTTACTATATAACATTTTACGGAAAATTTAAGGAATAGATGGTTTTCAACAATACCAAGCTTTAAATTATAAGTCTTCTATTTTAAAACACTTATATATTACAATAATCTTAGAATTAGTAATAAATATTTGTAGAATGTTAATTAAAATATAGAATATAACGATTTTCCTACAAATGCTACCCCGAATAAGGTTACCGAAAAATCTTCATTCAGATACATTAGAGCATAAATGAATTTAAAAAGTTTTTATTTTTAGAGATAATATAAGAAGGTGTCTTAGTAATGATTCAAAAAATTTATTACATAATACCTGGCATCATAGCAATTATTATAATTGCTCTAGTAGTATATGGCTTTATTTTATATTTTTCTTCGGCTAGTATCTATAGTAATACTGAAAAATTAATATTTAGCTATATATTTTCCCCATTAAATAAAACACTAAAAAATCTTAATAGTGCAGAAACATTTACGGCTAACTATACTGTGTTTAACATAATATATTATAATGCTAGTGAAGAAGAACTAGATAATACTATATATAATGTAAGTATGTTAGTAGGAGATCTTGAATATATTCTTTTAGATTTATTAGCAATTATTGGACTTTACGCTATTTATATATTTTTATTCTTTAGATCTTTCAACAACAATATAAAAAGAGAAATAATCAGAGGAATTTACGGTATTATTATACCTTGTATATTATATATTCCTATTTTATTCATAACTATTACTAATGCAATTCTATTTCTGGTAAGTATTATAGGCCCCTTACTTCTAACTTTACTTAACGGTCTGGCTCACTTTTTACCTTTAGACTACGCTTCATCAATAGTTGATGCTCTAATTTTTGGTTTAGATATTTCTCTTGTTGTTATTTGGATTTTAATTGAACGTATTTCTGATAATGAGCTAGCTAGGATTAAAGACCCGTCTGACAAGATTGAGCTTAAATTCTTTAAAATGAGCAAGATATTGGAGTTTATAAACAATTTGTTAGTAACAATAGTTAAAGTATCAATTGTTATACTATTAGCATTTTCCGTAAGTATATCCATTTTAGCATATTATAATATAGCATTCCTAGTAGAGGATATACTATTTATAGCTAAAATTATGGAATTTCTTATATGTATTGCATCATTAAGTTTAATTTTAGATATAATTATATATATTAATAGTAAGGCAATAGGTTCTTAGAGAAACTATAGTACCTATTTATAATTCTAGTATAACTAATTTTTGTCCTAAACTTATACATTTTATATCTTTTTTATTCTTACTTCTAAACTTTATTTACTCAAACTGCACATTTGCGAAAACTCTAATTTCATGTCTATTGGTCTAATAAATATATAACAGTTTGATATAACATAAAATTAATAACTGGGTGTTTTAAAATTATGGCCGAAAACTACTTCACCGATACCTTACGTGATTTGCTCGACTCTTTAATTCTTCAGCTCTCTTTAGATGACTCTAAAAAACTGTCCGATCATCCCATCTACCTCTATTTGTATGATCTAGTATATGGCACCGGATCCTCCACTAAAGTTGTTGGTTTATCCTCTCCATATTACCCTTACTTGATAGTCGCCTATCATTTACTCTTTGTAAAGAAACAAAAGGATAAAGCTGTACAACTATTTAACAAAATTCATGATGAATTCACTGGGACTAATGGGATTAAATTTAGCTATGATGAGAAGAAGATGTATGAAGTACTTAATGAAGTCTTTAAACGTATAATTTCAATAAATTATTCAAAAGAAGTCTGCGATGAAATGAGAAAAATGATCGATAACATAGACATAGATGAGTTTAGCTATGCTTACTTCTTTAAGAGTCTAATACTAATTCAACTTGGCTCTGGGAACATCGATAACGCTCAAAAGGAATTTGAACATTATAAAAATTTTCTGATGTTACCTGTTAACGATGAGATTGCTGAGCATTTTGATATAATTTCTAAAGATCCAGCAATTTCGAGAATTGTAGATTATTTAGATAAGGAATTTAAAAGAGTAAAATCAGATTATGAAAAATTAAATAATGAAATTGATAAGTTAAGAAAGGAGATAAATGATTTAAAAGATAAACATAGTAAAATAGATAAATATACTCTTTCATTAAATAATATTACTAACAACTTAATTCCATTACTAACGACGCTTTCAAGTGTAATCTCCTCCAGTGTACTATTTGTTATCTATCGTTCATTAATAAGTATAATTACTATTATACCTTTAATTATTATAATAGGGTTATCCGCATATGATAAGTACCTAGCAAAACAAACAAAGAAAAAAGAAAACGAGATGTATGAAAAAGAGGAGAAAATATGTAAATGTTATTTTGATAATACAAACTGTAAATAGATATCTATATAAACCACATTACTTTTTTGATATGTTCTGGTAACTCTATTTTCTCGTTTAAGTATGATAATCTCAACGTTAAATATGCTATACTCCTAGAATACTTGATTGTTATAGGCTCACTCAATACTGGATTAGATAAATTAGAATAACTTACCCTAGACATAATGAACACACTTTTGACTAGATCATCGTCATCAAGAGATTCGCCACTACTGAGTTCCTTATGGATAGAAATAAGTAAAGTAGAAGGAAATCCACCAGTAGGTAAATTTATTTTCCTGTCTGTTATAGCTCCTCCCATATTCATAAGGTAGAGATTATCTTTGAGTTTAAGAACTATTCCTATTCTAGGATGGTAAGTCAGGCTACCTTGTTTATCTGTAGTCTTGCTGTCAGTATCTATAAGGAATATATTAGACTTACTGACCTTTGCTACATAAACCTCAATATTTCTTTTTTTACTTAAAGCTATTTGAATTGCGTTTCTAATAAGTTGGTCATCATCCTTACTAAGACTTTTACCACTATAATGGACTACAAGGATATTATAATTCGAGCTCTTATTAGTGTTACTTAAGTTAACAATTCTATTTATAGCATTATATATTATCCTACCATAAGATTCAGTCTTATTATCCTCTAGAATATTAGAGTCCATATAACTAAGACTACCATTGTCATTAAATATTGTTACAAATCCTACTCTCTTCAACTTATTCCTAGGATCACTAGTAAGCCCTAAACCGATAAAGTGTACGTTAAATTCACTTCCTATGTTAATACAGCTCTGTTTAAGAGCATACGGTATACCACCCATCTTGGTGAACATCTGAACTGCTATTGGCAATAATGACCAGCTATAGTTTGTATTCTTATTTTCATCACGTTGTTTAAGCAAATCCACAGTAACTATTTGTGTCGGAGTAGCCCTTTCTTCTAATCCACTATCTAAGAAGCTCGCTTTAACCCTATAGTAGATACTATCTATCTGGCTTTTTGCTAATTTAGGAGTAATAACTAGGGGAAAAGTCCTTGGTTCATATTCGTCCTCATACACTTTCATAATTTTTTCTTCATCATATCTATCAGAGTCGTATTCAACTACTTGGAAATCTAGTTTAGTCCCAAAAATCTCATTAAAAGGCTTAAATATCAGATTGTTAGGGAGGCCTTTCTCTAGGTCATTTTTAAGGTTATCGCATAGTCTTTTATCTTTCCTATTGCAAATTATCAACACTTTCTTATAATGGTCTACATTAATATTAGGATCTGTAGGAGAAGCTTTAGAATATGGACCGAACCTAATTATATAGTATCTGGAGTCCACTAAGTTAGTACCAGAAGATCCCATACGGTAGTAGACTTTACAATTTTCATATAAATTATATAATATTTCCATTTAGATCACCACAGCTAACTTGTTATCCAGGTTATATTTTATTCCATTTAATACTAGGTATTGATCAATTAACTTTACTAATGTATTTAAGTCATTTGTAATAATATCATAAAATACTTTTGGATTAACTTTTGAGCTCAATTCATATTTATGTTCATCAAAGTTTGCGCATATTTTTTGTAAGAGTGACCTTGACGACTTATAGACAGGATTTATGGTAATTAATGCATCGCTATCCATATCTAATTCCCTCTCTTTCCCATAACATTCTAGCTTAATTTTATTAGATTTTATATCAACTGATTTTACACTACAGACTTCAGTATATGATCTATTATGTTTAACATTAACAATTGTACCTATAACATAGTTAATATTATTTCCAATTAGAGAAATAATATGTTTTAGTACGAGGTTCTGTCTAACCCCATAAGAAAAATTTATGACAAGATAAATAGCGTCTTTATTCCCTTCTTTCACGTGCTGGAATTTAAAGAAATATCGTTTAACTACATTAAATAATTTTGAACATTCTGAATCTTTCTCTCCACATAACTCTGGGTTAATATCACAAAATTTATCGAATAGATAGTCAGATAAATTTAAATTCAATGCGTCTCTGTGGTCTAATTCTATGCAGAAATCCTCGCCAAAAGACTCTTTCTTACAATTAAATCTAGTTAAGTCCTTTTGTGCACTCTTTTTAAATGCGTTTCTCAATAAATTCGTTGCTACGTATGAAGAAGAACCTATCTTTACCTTTTCCATATTAATACTTAAAGTCTCATCTAAGCTTGAAGGCAGCTCATTGTTATCAATAGTTGTTACGTATAATCCCTGTTTATAATTCTCATATTGAAAAGGTAACCATGAGACTACTAGGTCTTCTTGCATTTTTATAGAATTAATAAGTTGACTCTGGTTTTTCCCTCGTATTTCCTCTTGAGGTATATAATATGCAGTAATCTGGTCACTGTTTGGCTTTAATAATACCATATTAACATAAATTGGCACAATCTAACCCTCCTTTAATTAATTTCTCTAGATTAGATATCCTCTCGTCTATCGTTAATGCAGGAAACCCTAAAAGAGAGGTATGGCTTATGTTATTGTAATCCTGCCTATAAAGTTCAAGGAATTTAATAAAGTCCTTTGTCTTTTCAGTACCAACTAACTTAGCAGCATAGCTATCCGCTTCTAGTTCTTGTTGCTTTATTGTTTGAGCGTTAGCGGTAGCATCTGCGTATAAAACAGAAGCTTCTAAAATAGCGCCAATAAAAAACCTGGCTATTTTCTTAATGATTCTAGAGTCTCTAAAACTACTCATTGTTAACTGCCGTGCTTCTTCATGTAATACTCCAGTGAAGATCGATAGCACGTATTTAGTAATAGAATGTCCTCTTATTATGTGAGCTACTTCATGTGCTATTATAAACTCTTTAACGCTTTCGGGCAATGAAAAGAAACCTTCAGATACGTAGATATTACCTAAAATTGAGATCCCCTCAGAGCACGCAATTCCACATTTCTCATATGTAGAAGGTAAAACCGAAATATGGATAATGGTATTATTTAATAACTTTCTAGCAAACTCTTTAGCAAGCTCAGTATATTTTTTATAGTCCTTTTTTCGTTGCTCCGAGCTATTCATAAATTCATTTATAATCATAGCAGTTATGTCTTTGTCATTATCTTCTTCTTCCATAACTTTTTCAATTTCTTCTAATGGTATTCTTATTCTACCACTGTTTAGTTTAACCGCCTTTATTTTCCCTTCATTTATCCACCTCAATAAAGTCCTATATGAAATATTCAGCATGTCACAAGCCTCTTTCGGTGTAAGCAATTCTTTATCCCTACTACTAAGACTACTTACCATAATATTATATCTGAATAGGCTGGATATAAACTTTACTTTATGTCAATGAATGTCAATAATGAATGTCAATAAACATTATGAATTTTTACTATTATTAACTTATTTTTTATTTTATAAAAGATTTAAAAGCTGAGGATAGCCTTAACTTTTTTAAACCACCTCGAGAGAGCGTCTAATTCGTAATTAACGTAATTTACTTTATTAACAAAATTTTCATATGAAAAATAAGTATCACAGACTCAACTGGTATAGTAATACTTAATTGAGGTTACACCTAGATTATACTTTGTGTTAAACTCTATGTTATAAAACATACTAGAGAAGCTTTCTTAGCCTTTATTATCAAAAATTACGGAATTATTTGTAACTACATTTAATAAATTGATTTTATATTATCATACTTGTCGTAATTAAGTGAGTTTAATTCTAGGTAAACGTGTTTTATAACTTTTTACTTTATTTAGTTATTCACATTAATTACACATTGGACGCTCGCTCGTGAAAGTAAGAGAAGTTAATATAAGGTTGGGAAGGGATAGGAGTGATTTCTATAACACATGCGAGGCTTGTGTGACCCTTAGAATAGTTGATATAAATGAGCTTTCTTTATAAAAAGATAAATATCAAATTAACATATTAATTTACGTCTACATTTATAGAAATAACTCAATAACACACTATGAATTTTCTGGGACAAAATGATTTTTAATTCTTTTACAGAACCAGAAAATAGATGATAATAAAGCTTTATAAGATAACGAAGGTAATTAGTTTAATCTGAAGTAATCTGACATATAATTCCTCTTATAGACTCATCTTCTTCCAATAATTATCGGCTATTTTAGCCAAGTTAGCTTACTCTTTTTATAGTAAGTACGCAGATAGTTTGTTATATTACTTTTCTTACTTCCAGTTCTCAACTTTAACCCCTTGAATTCTTTCAAAGTGTTTAACATTTCCGGTAACTATAGTACAATTATTATTTAATGCAATAGAACTTATTAACACGTCTTTTAAACCTATTACCTCTCCTCGATTTTCAAGGTCTACTTCTATTTCAGCAGCCTTCTTAGCCTCAGATACTGTAAATGGGAGTATTTCTACTGATTGTAAAAATTCATCAAGTTTCTCAACATCCTTATTATATTTTAAAGCCCCATAATACAGTTCAAATACGTTAATTACTGTAGTTACTATCCTACTACTCCCTCTTACGGATTCAATGTACTTCACTGCCTTTTCCTTACCCCTTAGAAAATCAATAAGTATATCGCTATCTAAGCATTTACATTCCATCTTTCCCACATCTTCTTTAAATCTTCGAACAGTTTGTTAACCTCTTCATCATTCATATCTCCCCAAATACCAGCATAATCCATAATATTTTTTCTACTACTCTTCACCAACCTTATAATAACGTCGGAAAAGCTCTCTCCTTCCCTCTTCTCACTTAATAATAACCTATACGCCTCTTCAGAAATCGTGATAGTCTTTGCCATGTTTAAACTTATGTTTAAACACAATTTTAAACCTAATGCGAGTAATCCAAATTTGGAATAAAGAATAAGTAGAGATATTATTTAATGAGGAAGTGTTCTCAAAGAAATTCGATAAGAGTCGTAAGAATTTTATGGTGTTCATGTGAGCCATTGAGAAGTGTTAATATGGAGATTTTGAAGTGAACCAGTGCATGATGTAAGATGCAGTTAATTAAAGCTCGTCTAATTACAAAGTTTTTAAAACGTTATATGGTAAAAAGGTTGAAGATATAGAACTTTAAAGGTTATCATGGCGCTGAATTTGAAATAGAGTGATGCGAGTTTAAAAACGGATAATTAATAAGGTGTAATGTCCCAGTCGACGCTGTAATGGCTTCATCTCCTTGTAGTAGATTATTTGACAAGATTTTTACTGTATAGAATTTTTAGATGCTATAATTCGTAGTTTACAAAAGTTTGAAAGTCTCATCCTTCACGGTAGACCCAAAATCTAATTAGTAAAAATAATTACCATAGGATAATATTAAACTCACATAAGATAACTGAATTTATAACGATATGAAGAATTCAATAAATTGGAGAAAGGTTTATGGTGAGGGAGGAGGAGTATTACCACGTGATAGGACAAGATGGTAATACCAAACCTCCCTCACCAAAATAACGTCCAACGGATAGGATATAAATTACTTTCCATGTTAGACTTCAAAGGGAAAAAAGCAGAGGACGTAGGGAAGACACTAATCTCCGCGTGCTTATGGAACAGTTCCATAGAAAACAAGTCAAGTGCATACAACGTGTCGCCACAGACCGTGAGGAACTACGTAGAAGAGCAAGGAATAGAAGTAGTCGAGAAACTCTTGGAACAAATGAGGAAAATATCCTTGGAAACACTAAAGGGAGTAAAGGAAATAGACATATCAATAGACTGGACCACCAAAACTTGGTACGGGAAACAAGTTAAAGGACTGGGGACTTCGGAAAAGGGAAACTCGTGGAACCACGCGACAGCGACGACCAAATATGGAGGGAAAATACTCCTACTGGCTTTCATCACACAAGTGAACGGCATGACAAAGGAAGATATCGTGAAGGCCCTCGTGGAACAAGTCGTCGCAATGGGGTTAAAGATAAGGTTGATAACTCTTGATGCGGGTTTCTATACAGTTGGTGTGCTTAACTTCATTTCGCAGTTTAAGTACATAATCGGTGTCCCCGTTGGGGACGTGAAGGTTTATGAGGAGTTTGACGGGGAGTACACGACTAACAGTAAGAGGAAGAGGAGGGAGGAGCAAGTTAAGTTTAGGCTCCTCGTGTATAGCAAGGAGAAGGTTAGGAGGAAGAGGAGGGAGGTCGTTTATTTCGCTAGGGCTACTAACCTTGACCTAAAAAAGGGGGACGTGTTGAAGTTGTATAATAAGGTAAGGGGCCCCATAGAGACTTCTTATCGTGACATTAAGGCGTTCCTTCCCTTCACTAGTTCCACTAAGTTCGTCTTTCGCACGCTGATCTTCGTGCTGGCCATGGCCTTTTACTCCTTCTACACTATATTTAAGAGTGTGATGGGTAGGGAAGAGTTCAGACGACTACTGATCCTCTTGTTCCCTGAAGATTTACTAAATTTGGAAAATTCCCTATTTAATCTGGTGGAAACACTTATTAATACTATAGATTTATTTTTAAGGAGGTGATTTTGGGTCTACCGTTCAGGGCGGGGATATATATTTAAATATGGGTTTTTCTAGTGAATATTTAATAGCTAGGAGGGGAAAGAACCCAATCAGAGCAACAGTCTCTATGAAGATTGGTTTATCAGACTCCCTCCTAGCCCAAAGGGTACTACTAATTCTGAGGAGCACGAGAGGTTAATGAGGGAGAGAGGTTTTGATAGGCATATGGCTTCAGCTTATCTAATAGCGTTAAAAGGATTTGAAAAATTGAATGAATATAATTCATGACTTATCTGAAACTGTTAGCAACGGCAGTTTTGATCGAAAGAGTTATTTTTTAGGGTTTTGTTATTTTTTAAAATGATACAATGGATAAGGGTTAAGAACTTTAAGAGCTTTGACGACCTCAGGATAGACCTTCATAAGGTTAATGTACTTGTTGGGCCTAATGGAGCGGGGAAGAGCAATTTTGTTGATGTATTCTTGTTTTTAAGGGAGTTTATTAGACCTTCATCACTTCCTCCTTACCCCTTTCTTTACTGGGGAGGGTATAAGAACTTAGTTTATATGAACGATGAGAGTTTAAACGTTGAAATTGAAGTACAAGGGGATAATTACCACTACCGCACAGTAATTAACGGGAAGGACGGGTTAAGAGTGCTGGAAGAGGAGTTAGAACATCAAGGTGTAAAAATATCTAGGAGGTATAATGAGGTCTACGTCGATGATAAAAAGTACGAAATTGACCCTTCACTGAGCATATTCCATACTGTTCAAAGAATAGGTCCCATGACTCTATCTAGTTTCCCTATCCCTCCTCAACTACTCGACCTTTTAACAAAGCTCGGCAGTGACTTTGTAGTATTACGTATAAACCCCTATACTGCGTTAAGCCCGGTACCGTTTAATTCCCCTTACGGGATTAGAATAGACGGTTTTGGGTTACCCAGGTTGTTGAACGATTTACCTAAACCAATTCAGGAATTCTTAACAGAACTAAACATGGCTATTAAAGTAGATGTTAGCCCAGAGGGGAACTTTGTGATGTATATTTTAGAGAGGGTCGGAAACAGGGAGGTATTTTTACACTCATCTGCTATTCCTTCTGGAGTTGTTAAGATGATAGCCATAATGACCGTAATATACAAGCTTAAGCCTTCATTATTAGTAATTGATGAGGTAGAGAACTCGTTACACCTTAACTTTTTAGAAAGGCTTACAGATGTTTTCGAATATTCGGAACCCCAGATAATTGTCACTACCCACTCGCCTATGGTTATAGATTTGGTAAAGGTAGAAGATGTAATAATGGTTGAGAAAGAGGGTGGTAGGAGTATAATGAAGAGAATTAGTAATGTTAAGGAGCTTAAAAAGGAGTTAAGTGAGAAAGGGTTATTATTAAGTGAGTACTTATTCTATTCCTAGATGGGGGATAGAATAACAGTAGCGCTTTTAACAGAAGATACATACGCACCCGCATTTATTGAAGGAGTAATTAAGAGGTTGATAGAGCTAAAGGTCGTTAATAGCGAAATTTACATCTGTAAGGGGAAGGATACATATAGAAAAATCCAGCTTTGCACAGATAAAATGAGGAGAATAATAAAGAACATTATTGATAAATGTGATAAAATCCTTATATTTCAAGATGCTGACGGGAGAAACAGAGAAGAAGTTTATGAAGAAGTCAGATCCCATCTCAAGGAATTAAATAGCAATGTTGGTAAGAAAATTTTTATAATAATATTTGATGAAGAGATAGAAGAATGGATTCTCCATAATGTTCATAAACCTTCTGATGTGCTGAAAAGAACTAGGAGTTATGAAAAATACCAGCTTCCTAATTATTTAAATGAAGTTAGTTCTGAGAGGATTCAAAACCTCAGAAGTTTTAAGGACTTTTTATGCGCATTACAAGAACTTACTTAGGCCCACGTGGAGACCTCGGCTAACACTATACTTGAAAACCGAGAGATTTACTACTGAACGTCCCAAAATAAAACCCTTCATCCTCATCACTAATTGAAGATTTCTTGCCAGAAAGCAATAAAAATAGATAATGTAGTTTACAGTATTTGCTATTCTGTGAGCAAATATTTTTATGAAGAGAATTTCCTTAGACTGTAGCATTTTTAAGTAACTTTTAAATACTTTTAATCGCTTCTAATTATTGTGGAGAGATACCTAACTCCCAGTGAGGTTGCCGAAATATTCGGGATGAGCAGGAGTGGCGTGATAAAGTGGATTAGGGAAGGGAAAATAAAGGCCATCGAAATTAACGGCAGGTGGAGGATACCTTACAGCGAAGTAGAGAGGTTATTAAGCGGTGGCGGTAGGCTTAAACAGATCGCAATTTACGCTAGGGTTTCGTCTAATACACAAAAGGACAACCTGGAAAGGCAATTAAACGCGTTGAGGGAATGGGTTAAGAAGAATTACGGCGATGTGAGCGTTGTGGAGATCAAGGACGTAGGGTCTGGACTGAAGGAGGACAGGAGGGGTTTAAAGAAGCTGATTGAGTTGGCTAGGAGGAAGCAAATAGACGCCGTCGTCATAGCTTACAAGGACAGGCTGACGCGTTTCGGTTTCAACTACTTAGTAGAGCTCTTCAAGGCTTATGGGGTTGACGTAGTCGTTGCTTTTCAAGAGGAACCAAAGGACTACATGCAAGAGCTGGTGGAGGACTTCGTGGAAATAGTCAAGTCATTCGCCTCCAGGATCTACGGTCATAAGTACGAGAAGGTGGTTAAATGTGTTGAAGACGTTGAAAAGGACTGTTAAGCTAGAGAGCGACCCTCTTAACTACTGGAAGTATCATGTGTTAAAGGAGGTTGAGGAGTATCAGAAAGTGATCGTTAATGAAATGATTAACATCATACTCTCCGAGGACTTGCCCACTACAAGGAAGAAGTTACACGAGAGGTTTTACAATTATTATAAGAAGAAATATCCCTTCTTGCCATCTAGGGTTATCGAAGGTGCTTATATCATTGCTGGTAGGATAATCAAGAGTTTCAGAAAGAGGAAAAAGAGGGGACTAACGAGGAAGGATAAGCCAGAGTACAGAAGGGTTATGATCTCTATTCCAAACACGATTAATTGGAGGTTTAACAAGATATCCGTCAGCATCTTAACTCATAAGGGTTGGATTGATATTCCCCTCAAGGTAACTAAACAATTTATTCATTACGTGAGTAAAGGCTGGAGGGTTTCACAAGAGCTTAAGCTAAGGCTAGTAGGTAGGAAAGTACTAGTTTGGTTAACTTTTGAGAAGGAGGTTGAGGTGGAGACGAAAGAAGGTAATTACGTTTCTATTGACGTTAATGAGAATAACGCCACCTTAGCAGTTTTTGAGGATTTCAAGCTCAAGGAGATAAGGCGTTATGAGACTGGATTAGGGAGGATTGTCGTTAATTACTCCATAAGAAGGAAAGAAATTACTAAAGGATATTCAACTAAGGACGAGCTAATTAAGAAAAAGCTGAGGAGATTAAGGGAAAGGGAGAGGAAACTTGACGTGCTGAGGAAGACTGTTAAGAGAATTGTAGAGTTAGCTAGGGACTTGAATGCAAGAGTTATTGTTGGCAAGTTTTCTTCAAGGGCTAAGAAGAGGATGGAGGGTGATAAAAGTAGTAAGCTTAGGCATAGGATTCACCAGTGGAGCGTAGTCAAGTTTACTGAGATGTTAAAAACTCAGCCGATAGAAGTTACGGAGGTTTCTGAATCTTACACTTCCTCTCTCAACCCGTTCACTGGAGAGAAGTTAAAGAAAAGTAAGCAGCTCATTGAGAGGGTTGTCAAGGTTTTTAACCCCTACTTGATGACGGGCACTGCTCACGAGGGTAGGGTGATTAAAGTTTTCAAGGTGAATGCTAGGTACTTGGAAAGCGGTGAAGTATTGTTAGAAAGGGATTCTATTGCACCTCTTAATCTCATGAAAAAGGTGGATGGGAGGGTAGTGGTGTTTCCCTCGACCAGCCCCAATGATTTAAGGGTGACTGTGTATGATCCCTTAAGAGGGGTGCCCGTGGCGGAATTAGAAGTGATTAAAAGTAAGGGGAAGTTACGCCACGGGTAAACACTACTAATTGTAATAATCAATTATACGTAAGTCAGAACGGGCTATTGAAGGCCATACAAAAAACATCTTCTATGAATAATAATGGTGAGAAGCTCTATGACTTATATATGAGTTATAACTATTTTTTATTTATGCAAGAAGGATCAGTACACAAGGGATCAGTACACATCTTAGAGAGTGAGTATCTAAAATATTTAACGGAGGTTTTTGAATTAGCTTTGCATGAAGTTAAAAGAAGGCTTACGGAAGAGAAGGGTTTCCTCTTTGTGGAGTATGAATTATACCCATTTGACTCAGAGAGAATAGTAATTACAGCAAGTAATAGAAAGATAGGAGAGGAAGAAGAAGATGAATTACGTATCCCAATAGTAGATTCAAAAACTTATTCCCTTTCTATTGAAAACCTTAGAATAGAAGAGAGAAATACGCTTAGGGGGGATACATATTGTTTCATATGGAACGGTTCCCTAGTTAGTGTGAGTAATGAAGAAGTTTATAGAGCCAAAGTTACGCCAGTTGTACAGAATAGGATGTTACGCGTTACTCTTTCACTTAATAATGTTATTAATGATGCAATCATAATAATGAATGCGATATCCGAAGTATTGAATGAATGTATTCCCATGTAAGAACAGCCTTGTTGAATCCTTCATTTTGCAGATGTTAAACTCATCTTTTTTTTTTTAAAAAAAAGTGTTGTTTTAAAATAAGTTCCACATTAGCCTTGAGAAAAAAGAAGTAACCCACAAACCAGAATTAAAGAGAAGTTTTTAAATAATGTTGATTAATTCTCTTTATGGTATTCATATATGATTCGGGTTATCTTTATAGATATGTGGATAGAGCAGAGTTATGTTTCATTCTAAAGAATGGTATAGTTTACTCTACGAAGAATCCCAAAGGAACCTACTGGACTACGCTTTTCACAGATTCCCCTTCAATTGCTAGGAATTGGCTTGCTGTAGATAAAAGTGAGTTTTTTAGGATCGGTGGATTTAGGTTAGCTGATGTTGATCCTAGACATATAAAGTATTCTGGTATTGTTAAGCCTTCTGGCAATTTTAAAGGAGGTGCTATTGAGATTTTAATAGATATACCCATACCTATTATATCAATTTATGATATGATGAGGGGACGACAAATCGGTTCTTACATGAATGTTAGTGATCCCACATTATGCCGATGAACTGAATAAGAAGAGAGTTAATATTAGGGGTGAAATGAGGATTTAAGTTTGATACTTTTATGAGGATCAAATATTATAGTGTTTTTTATAGTAAATGTAAAGGGTAAATGACATTTATCGGTACAAAGTATATTTTGTCATCTCTGTTGTTTAGCTCACTTTTACATCTTAAAGTAAAGCTTGTCCCTTACAATTATTATGAAAAGGGCTATATTATCCCATATAGCATTTTACGTATTTTTCCTTCTCTTGAACAGTTTCTTAATCCCACCCAAAGATTGATACTTTTTATCATTCTCGATATCCTCTTGGCTCCCAACCTTAAGCCAAGATAGTAGTTTAAGGAAATTCTCTTACCATAAAAAGTTATAATATTTTTTCATGAACTAATAAATACTTTGAATTTACTTCCCCCTACTTTATTTAGTTTATCAGAAACAATTTTTCAGTTAATAGGACAATATTTCTTACTTATGTTTAACTAACGTAAAAATATAACGATTTTCCTATAAGTGCTAATCAGAAGATCCAACATTCTCCTACTGTTGCGAACCCACGTCTATTAGCTTTATTTCCATGAAAATCGGGCATGCAAGCGATAAGGAGGTTCAAGCTTATTAACATTAACTTCAAACTTTAATTATGACTGAGTTTCAGTATGCTTCCGTTTCACTTATCACAGATTCCAGAAAGGATGTAATTTTGAAGATACTTTCTAACGAGAGGACAAATCTAAGCTTACCTTCAGTCTCGCTGAATGAAGCACCATATCTTAAGTTTTCTATTCCCTCTCCTCCTTTTACCACTATATCATATGATGAGTTATCATTACTAATGTATGAGGTTTCCTTTAACGATAAAAAGAAAATTACTCTTCAATCAGCTTTAGGTAAAACTACAATTGAAAAAGTTGCAGATACAGTTTCTAAGCTTTCGGAACTGGGTAGGCTATTAACTACAAACTACTTAATTGAAGTAATGCTATCTTATGTTTTAGATGCCGAACTGCGAGGAGTATCTAAGTATAAAAAAGCCGGATACGTATTAGTAGATTATAGCGGTGAAGGGAACTTAAGAGAGTCAGAATACTTGTTATCTATAGCCATTTCTCCCTATATTTATGATCCCAAAAAGTCTGCAGTTGAAATAATTTATAGAGACAAGCAAGTAAATATAGAGACAATTAAGAATTTACTCGATAAAGTGGAAAAGATAGTAAAAGGTGAGGAAAAATTAGCATAAGCCTAACCAACGAAAAGTTGCGTGAGATAGAGACTTCACAATTAGTGAACACAATAGCGGGGCAGAGATTCCTACTCTATGCGTTTTTACAGCTTTCTTATTCGATTGGCAGCATATGGAATTTACCTGTGATAAAAATATTACGCGTAGAGATCGATAATGAAGGAAATCCTATGTATTTCACTACCTATGAGGAGTGGCTAAAATATGTGAGGACTTCAGATTTAGAAGAAATAGTATTACCTGAGGTTAAGACACTGGAGTTGGAAAAAGTATTGAAAGACCTTAACTGGGAATACAAGTTGGAAATCAAGCATAATCTTACCCCCGTAGACCCAGAGGTTATAATTATCTATTTGAATGACTGCAGTCTGGTAAAGAGGGCGGAATACATAGTCCTAGCGTTTACTCTAATTAACGGCGTAGGAAAAGAAATTGTTCCGGTATGTGGAGAGTTTACGATGGAGAAATATAAGGATCATCTATTCCAACAACTCTACTGGCTATCTAAATAGTGATGGAATTGAGAGAAAGAGTATTAGTAGATACAAATATCATTATACAAAAGAGAGACATGATATTTGATTTTCTTAAGAACTACGATCCTATATTTTCCGATCTTATTATTACAGAAGTTATGAAAGTAATAAGGGAAAATGCAATTGAATCTAAGAAGAAAAATAAACCGGAAGTCGCGAATAAATATCTGGCATTCGGTCAGAAATTTTTGAAAATATTATATCAACAGAACACCCAACTCGCCTATCCTGACATTAAGGATTTTACGGATGCGTTTACATTAATGTTTGACAGAGATGTAGACGCAGTTGATGCAGTTATGGCTGTAATTGCTAAAAGACAAGGAGTTAATGTCCTCTCTAACGATAAAGACCTGGATAGATTGAAAGATTATACAAAGCGTATAAGTATTTAACAACCATTGAATATATGTGAGAGTAAGGATAAAGATGGGCCTAGAGGGCTTGCCATAGGATTATCCATCCGTCTGGTAATCCGACTTCCATATACAAAACATATTGGTTAGCTTTGAGTAATTTGGGGTTGTAGGCCGTTGAATTCCTTGAGCGTGAAGCTCTAAATAGTGTATAATGTGTAATAAATGTAATTTACAATCCAATATTTTCTTGAAGTCTGAGTCCTTAGTAAGGATGTAGTAAGAGCGTGTATATGCAAATGATGCAATAAAAAGGTCTATCCTCCAATTTTCGCCCTTAAATCCTAGCCCTTCTTCTCTAACCTTCACTTCAAGTTCTGCTGTTACTTCTGCCTCTTTCTCTGTAATATTGAGTATTTTAAAGGAATAGAAGATAAAATTCTCTATCTCCTCTTTATTTCCAATGTTACCTACTAATATTTCCTCAAGATTTAACAGAGTAATGACCTTATTCCTACAGTTATTTATTATATACGATAAAACTTCTAACCTGTGATTTTTATCTCTACTTGAGAGCCTTATATAATCTAAAATTATGCTTGTATCAAAAATAACGTATGTTTGATCACATTTCTGCAATACTTCATCAACGTGCATTAACTGCGTCCTCTAACTTCCTAATATCAATATACTTATGTAGGTCTGACAGTTGTCTTGGTCTGATACAAGGGTACTTCTTACTGTAAATTTCTTTTACTATGAGATTATCTACAATATGCCCTATTAAGGCATTGGTAATTGCACTAAATATAGCAGTTGTAATGCTGTTATCTTCTGAAATTGAATGCCACATAATAGCACCAGTGATTGTACCAACAATTTTACCTATTATCACTTCTTCTATATCCCTTTCTCCTAACTTTTCGCATACGGAGTTTGCTAGCTTAATACTCTCATCGTCATTCTCTGCAGTGTACTTTACAATAATCTCTCTATCCCGCAAGACATATCTTGCAATATAATCTACCATAATAAATGTTTTAAGTAAGAACTCTAATAAGGATTGCTAATTGTTGGCCATGTTTAAAATTGCTTCCATCATCTAAAGTAGATATGTTCAGATAAAAACTGTGATTCAAGATTTTGCACAATTTTTATACTTGCTCATAGCTCAAAGAGCAACGATCTCTACAAGTTAATATAAGACCTTAAGAAGAACATCTTGATCCTATAAAGGCTGACAGAGCATATACTTTTTTAATCACTTCTAATTAGTACCTCTATTATGGATACGTTTACATAGAATTACACTGTATTCTTATATCGAAGAGTTCCTCGGCTAAAAACCTAAGGGAATTTCCTAAAAAACTACTAACCTAATTAATTTTAACTTTAATGAGAATCTATTTATGTGTCTACCATTTATAGTATATGGATATCAAAAAATCTAAGGGAATTAATAAATTTAGTAAATGTGGATTGGCAAAAGGAGATAAGTAAGTATATAGAGGATAGAGTAAGGAAGGAGTCAATACGAAAATCTATAGAAGGGAAAAGAATAATTTAATTAAAATGAAAAATATAAGTAATTCAGATTTAATTATAATAGACATAGAAGTTCAAGACTAATTTCTTCTATTATAATCTCATTTTTCTTTGTAGATAATTTTACAGATAAAGTAATTAAAAAAGAAGAGAATAATGAAGATTTCTTAATGTTAGATTTAGCATTTGCTGAGGTTTCCTTTGGAAAAGGATAGTATTGTTAAGTGATAACTAGAATGCTACACAGCTAAGAAATGCTCTAGGTTTTACAGAGAAAGTATGTAAGATAGTTTACGTTAAGGATATTGCTATGGAAGCTATTAACTTAGCTGTGAGGGAGAAGTTACCTTTTTATGCTTCAGCATTTCTTTATCTTGATATAAAGGAAAATACTAAACTATTAACTATTGACCTAAAACTATTTAATTAAACGATAAGTTAAAGAACTATGTTATAATTCCAGAAAGTTAAAAATTGAGAAGGTATAATTTCACTTATATAACATAAATAATATAAAGAAAATTTTCGTATCACTTAAAAACATAAATGATAGTATCATTATTAAGCTATAATACTTTTCTGAAAGACTGAGCTCCTATGACTTTATATGGAGAGTTTCTCTATCTAATAAATTTATAATTTAATAACGACTCTGTCTGTAGGCTAAGAAAAACTAAAGGACATGGTATTCTTGAAATAGGGTTTCCGCGTAATTTGAAGGCTTATTGTTTCTCTTTATGGCTTTGCATATAAAGTTCTATGCCAAAATTACTTTATGGATAGCATTTATAGGAAAATCCTTGCAGTTTAAGGGAACCTTAAAAACTTTTTAAAAATTAACCAAACAAAATATCGGATGAATCAAACTCATTACTCTAAGAGTATTACAAGGAACTTCAAGAAGCATTACAACAAATCTTCACAGCCTTGACTAACGCGAGAAAAGACTAGTACTAGGAGGAGTAATTGGTGGGACAACAACAGAAATAGCACAAGAAACAAACACAAACTACGAAACAGTACTAAAAAACTTGGACAAAATAGCAAAAACTTGATCAAAATAGTAAAAGACCACCCAGTACAACTAATACGACACACACAATATAAAGGTATGGGAAAAAGATACTTCTTCTCAACCAACACACCAGAAGACATAACATGGGAAAACCGTTGGGATATTGAAATAGTAATTAGGGAGCTAAAAGCTCTAGGCTTAGAGAAGAGCTCTTTCCTCACATGGGCTAGGAACAAGGGTTTCATAACCTTGAAAGCCCTCTCCCTCCTCTTAGTTCTCTCATTTAAGTATTCTCTTGGCTTAAGGTTGGGAGCCAAGAGAATATCGAGGATGATAAAAAGTATCAGTCTTTGGGTGGGATTAAGAAACTGTTCAAGAGAAGGAAAAATACGTAAAATGCTATTCGGGCTTCAAGCCCAACTTCCGGTTTGGAGGCGGGCCAAGCTCCCCGTCGAGCTTTGAGCCCAAGGAAGTCAACGGCCTCAACCCCAGTCAGATCTGTATTACGCAGATCTGACTAATATGTTTTATATAAGGAGGTCAGTTTATATACAATAACTATATAAAATTCGCCGAGACAAAAACAAGAAAACCTTATTCCTCCTCGACTTCTATCGTAACTGTCGGGGTTTTCGCACACCCTCCTTATAGCATCTAAAAGTGTTTGCGGACTTAACCCCTTAGACATGAGAACCTTAGCGTGCTCTTCCAACCTTCTCGAAGCATGAGCAGTTACCTCACAGTTTGGAACAATACCCAAGAGACCATCACACACGGACTACCGTTCGGATCTCTCAAGTCTGGGAAAACGGTTACGTTAGTTACCTCCAAAGTGCCCTCTATTACTTTATCACCCACTCTAATTTCCAGCCTCGGTTTTACTATAACCTCGACTGACTCTGGGGGGACACCGTTATGACTCATCGTCTTTTGAGGTAAACAGACCTCCCCAAACTTGGGCTTGTCAGTGTCAGCTGTAGTTACTGCAGTCACTTGAACGCTGAACTTCCCCTCATTCTCGAAGACATGCAGTGGAACCAGGAATATCCTTATTATCAAGTTTTCTCCGCTAACCTTGGCTTTTATAACACCGGGAGACATAGATACTATCTCGTACTCACTTAGGAGCCTCATCTTCGTCATCCAAGTAGACTATGTCTATGGACACTATTCTCCCTCTCTCGTCCCTCCAGATCTGAACTGTTGCGTCGTGATCTTCTACGTCGCGTGGAGTTCCGCCAAATCTTATAAAAATGCCATCGGCAAACTCCTCAACTCTCGGATATTCAGAATTGATTGAGAAACTCTGAACCGGTGCATTAATTGAGGTGTTGAGAGGTAAAAAGCCGTTATCGTAAAACTCTTGAGAGTACATTTACATTCCCATATATTCTTTCTTCTTCAAATTTAAAACTTTATTCGTCGTAACTAGATCATAGGGGTTGGACTTTTATAGGGTTTCATGATATTTGATATCAACCCTCGTCCTCATACCCCTTGTCCGGCTCCCCGTGCCTAGGCTTAAGATTAATATACTCCATTAAAACTAATATTACTTGGGTGAGCACGGGAACATTCCACCTAGTTCCCGTAGTATCACCCAATTAATACTCCCGTGCTCACCCTAAAAAGGTATTACGTCGCATTCTGTCAATAGAACACGAACAGTTCATATAATTTATTTTGAATTAACAAAATTATTGTCCGCACTCAAATTACTTTATGGATTAGGGCTGAATTTTTATCAGAGATAACGTTAGACTTTGCTTTTGAATTAATGCTTGATTTACAAAAATTTAAGACTTAAAACCTAGAAAATTGAATTCCACGAAGCATGGTCAAATTATTATCTAAACTAGTGTATTTCACTTTCATTTACTCATATATTTTCATTAACAATTCATATAATTTTCTAGCATGGTTAGTCCAACTCAAGCTTTTAGCAATTTCCCAAGAGTTAATGCTCATTTTCTTCCTTAGACTTTCATCTTCCAATATCTCATTTATTCTATCCACAGCTTCATCCCAATCTCTTACCACATATCCGTTATCTTTTATTAGTTCCTTACTACCTAAACCCTCATTTACTATTACGGGCATTCCAGCCCCCATAGCTTCTAAAACTCCCATACCGGGCCCTTTTTCATTAAAACCGAATCGTATTAGCACTGAGGCTTTATCATAAAGTTCTTGCAGTTTACTCTCTGAAATAGGCCCGGTTATTATTACCTCCTTATATTTACTCATGAATTCGTTTAATGTGTCTTGTCTAGTCCAATATCCCGCCATTACCAGTTTTCCCTTAATTTTTTTACTAATCTCCCCGTAAATCTCGGGCCTTCTTCCAGAATCCCATACTGAAACTGCCAAGACAATCTTTTCTCTCTCAAGATTTATCCTCTCTCTGGGGTAACAACCGGGATATACTACTTCAGCGCTAAAGCCCTTACTAGCTAAGATCTCTTTGTTCCATTTACTGTTCGTGATTATTAATTTGCTCTTCTCTAAAATTTTTTTCTCCATAAATTTGGGTAAAGCCCATTTTATTCCTTTGTTATCAAAAGAGGTTTCGTGAATGTAAATTGCGTAATCTTCTCCGTGTTTTATTTTCCTTAAATACCCCGTTAACCCGGCGAATTGATCGTGAAATAATGCGGGTCCTTTAATTATATCACTGGCTTTTATGATTCTGTCTAAGTCTACTGTGGCCTCGTCTCCCCTCTGACCTGCATAAATAGATGTTAACACTTTAAAAATCCACTTAGATTTACCGTCAAAAAGGACTTTCACATCTATGTTAGATAAGTCATATTGTGTCCCGGCATGTCTGTAAACTATTAGTGTGCTTTTCATATTTCTGGCTTCTTCAACCGCAACTCTAGTAACTCCTCCTTTCCAAAGGATTCTTAGCACGATGTTTATCTTCTCATCTTTCATTATGCTTAACTGAGATTTTAGTTATTTATTATTTTTCTTACTTACTGTGTTGTTGTTGGATGTTTTATACTTTATCAGAGCTTATAAGGCAAGACAATATCCTTTATGAACTTAGAGATACTGTTTAAGTTATGGAGTGTGGACATAGTGTCGTCACTAAGGTATTTATATTTCTGGATTCACATTAGGATGTATAAAACTTTTTCTTAGTATCTTCTCCTTATAGAGATTTTCATTAATTAATAAATTTATACCATAATGACGATACTATCTTCACACTCAAGATAATCCTTCATATCGATATGGCTAAAAGACAGAAACGTGACCTTAGTGCAATTGGCTTTAAAGAGTTCTAATACTCGTTTACGAGAGATAAGTCCTTACACCCAATCATGATTTAAGATAAAATGAAAATATAGGGACAAAGGGATTAATCTACGATCTAAAGTACAGTCATTATACTAAAAACTGATATAATGTTTTAAGTATCTCACAACTCTCACTTTGGTTCAACCCACTAATGAAAGTTTCAATTTCGTTACTTGAAAGGTAATACTTTTCTAACTCCTTAAGAGTTTTCTCATCTACTTCTTTTTCTGCCTCATGAACTTTTACTAAATATCTTTTCCTTATCTTAACCCAATTATTACTTTCGTTTACAATATTATTTATTATAGTATATATATCATGTTCTGAAGTCTCGCTTAAAAACAAAGATAGAGCTAAGTAATTTTTATATTTTATTAAATGGTCTTTATATAATCTACTTCTGAAATCCCTTCTTAATATAGGATCATTACACTTCTCAATTAAATACTCCATAATATACTTTGATTCCTCCTCTATGGCGCAAAGTAAAAGAAACGCAGAAACATCTCTACTAACATTTTTCTCTATGCTTGAAAGATACAATGCATAGAAATCATTAACACGTTTCTTTATTCGTTCTCTGAAAGATTTTCCCATATTCCGTTCCTTTTTCTGCAAACTTTCAGAATTTTCTCCACTCTCTCCACAGTACTTCCTACTAAATATCCCGCTACTCCGGATAAAACAGCGATAAGTAAACTTACGTCAGGTTTTTTGGTATACGCATAACTTCCAGTTCCACCAGCACTACTGCCTATTACTCCTCCTTCAATCTCATATGTTATAACTCTAGATATTATTATTCTGAAAGCCGAAATTCCTAAGCCTAATAAAATCTCATCAATCTCTCCACATCCCAGAATTCTCTGATCTTCCGGTGTTCTAAAAGTTATAGTTATAACTCTATGCCCCCTTTTATTTATCCTTACGTCTTGATCTAATTTTATAGGCAACCTACGTTGGATATCATTAGGGGTAAAGGTAGAAGTGGTATAAGCATCAATAACATATCTTATATGATTTGCCACAATATCATATTTCTTGCCAGTTTTAAAAACTTTAATTAAGCTTCTTTTATTATCTGGGTGAGTATGCTAACCTCACTAAGAGAGTATAGTAACTATTATGGAAAAATATATGGTAAGTTCTAATATTAAATTTCTACGTTTTATGGAATTTTCATGAATTTGTATCCAATCCTCAGCCCTCGGGCTTCACTGAAGTTAGGGACATTGCCCGTTAATTCTTCTCTGTCCTTTTAGCGGGATAATCCACAACAGCGTATGGAAAATTTTCACATCTTACATAACATCTTACTACCTTTCAAGACACAATGCGGTAGAAAGCTTTCTAAGAAATACTTTGCGTATAAAATACATAATTCACGGTTTATTAGAAACTGTTAATAACTGCAAATTTCGCTCAAAGATTTGCACGCAAGTACTATAGGCTTATCTATATAGTATTTCATACCTATATCCCTTTCAAAATACGTATAAAACTCTTCATCTTATTTACCTCTCGATCTAATCTATTTATAATATCCTTATTGGCCACAATGAAAAGCCTTATTTTCAAATCCCCTTTAGGTATAATACCCTTAGTGTATAAATAATTCTATATATCTTACACAAAAGCGAAATTTCTCCATATATTGAGTTAATTCCCTCTCCTTATACATAGATAGTTCGTGTATTTCCACCGTGACAACCTTATTTCATCACGAAATTACGACAAAGTCGTAATGGCTTTTCCCTAATTTTCCTAAAGTTATTTTTTATGTCATCACACATTATGTTAACTCGAAATCGGAAAAGAGAATAAGCTCTTGCGTGTCTATTTCGATTGCACAACTACCATCTATTAAATATATTGAACAATTTCCATGTATCTTAAGGATTGGCTATAAGTCTTAATGTATGATCTAATCTATAAAATGATTTTCTACAATGTTCCTTATGTCTTATCATTAAATATATCAAAAGTTTATCTAAGTTATCAAAAAGTTCAGAGCCTAATCTGAAATTCCTAAAATTTTTGTTTAATTTATCATAAAAATCTTTTGCATCAACAATATTTCTTAGCATTGAAATACGTTCATTGACCTTAGGCTCATTGATTCCTTTTAGGAATTTTATAATATCTTCTTCTATCTCATGTGATGAAAATCTATTATCATTTAAATCACCATTATAAGTAATAATGACAATTTTATCACCATCATGAAAAATATAAACCCCGTCAATATCTTCCTTGATGTTATTCCCTAAAGTGCTCATTAAATTTTCATACTTACGCTGGTTGTCTATATCACCTATAAAAACTATTACCTTAGCTCGTTTGTAAATATCACTCTCATCTTGCTTAAGCTTATTAAGTACCGTATTCCAATTATCTATACCAGTTGTTCCTAAATACGAAGTTTTTGTAAATGCTAAAGTTTTATTACAATTTAATACAATAGCTGCCATAGTTAATATTACTCTAAAGTCTCTTTCACCATCTAGAATAAATATTAAAGCGTCAATATTCTCGTTTTGATCTTTAGATTCCGAAATTTTAATGTTATACTTATTTAGTTCTTTTTTCACTCTATTGAAGTCACTAGATAAGCTAGGGGTTAATAGCTTTATCTTTACCACTACCTATCGCCCTAATTATTGCTCTAGGATCTAAACCTAACTTTAAATATTCCTCAAGATCCTGTATTTCTTTTACCCTTAATATACCATCCTTATCTATATCAACAACAATGCACTTACCGTCCTTTGCAATATCTTTTGCTACCTCAAGGTTATGCGTAGTGACTACAACTTGGGAAGGTATATCAGAAAACCAAGCAATAACTTTACCTAGTAATGAAGAATTCAGGTGAGACTCAATATCGTCCCATAGAATTATACTAGGCTTCAAGTATTCATATAATATCCTTGAAATTATATAGATTTTCACACCTTCCCCAACATCGTAAAGCCTTACCCTTTTGCCGTCCTTTCTGATTAGGTAAAAAGTGTAAGTCCCGCCGAAAGGTTCTAACGTCATTGTTAAATATTCTTCAACATTAATCTCGTTAATTTCATTAAATATCTCATTAAATATTTCAGTATAGTTAGAAATTTCCTCCCAATTATCTTTGATAAATTTAGTGTAACGAGACATTAATCTCGGGCTTAAATATAAAGCCTTTACCTCATTGCTTTTTCCACTTTCAACGTATCTTATGATGTCATCATATTTTATCTCATCTCCTCTAAGCACGGGAGGAGATGCAGTATTATAAAACCTATATATAAATTTATTACCTTTTTTAACGTTGTGGAGATATGCCAACAGCTCTAGAGTAGTATTAAAGCCTGGAGGCTTCTGTTTGGGATCCGAAAGTAAATAAATTGCATCCAAAATTGTAGTTTTTCCAGCATTATTTGCACCAATTATAACATTAACCCTATCAAGATTGAGTTTACCATACGCTATTCCCCTGAAGTTCTCGATCTCAACTTCACTAAATCCAGCTTTTTCAACTTTATCTACTATAGTTATTTCCCCTTCATAAACGTTAAGAAAATTCACATTAACTCTTGCGGTATTATCTCCACTATTGGCAACTAAATAAATCGAACCTTGGTGTCTTGAGATTTTGAACGGAAAAGGACCAAAATCGTCGATCCATAGATATATTTTATCACTAGCAAGAAGCTTTAAGTTATGGCAACCAGTTAAATCTTTGTTTATCTTAAGTGTTTCACATTTACCGTCCTCATTTATTACAATTAAATCAGTCCTAGAATAATGGGGATCAAAACCTATAGCAATACTACCTTTAGAATAGTATTTACTACATCCACCCAACATCTTGCCGTGACACTCTGGGACAGTATCTGGCTCGTTTTCTGCAAAGAGCCCTAATAAGAGGTTATCAGCCTCACCTTCATAGCAATAACTCAGCTCTAGGTATAATGGAGTTTTCACTTCCTTTCTGGAGTATAGGTAAGTTAACGAATTTTTTTCGTTATCAAGCAGAAGCTTATCCTTTACCTCAGACTTCTTTTCACATTCTTCATATTTAATCATCTTAAAATCTTCTGGATATGAAAGAGTAAAGACTTTATCCTTAGGGTATTCATTATCATTAGCCTTAAACAAGTAAACATAACGAGTCTTAGTATTAACATCAACGTAGAGCTTTCCTTTTTCTCCATAAGCATTTAAAATCCTTTTATTATCATCTAAGACATAATAACCCTTAGCGTCAAAATCAATAATAAGAAGCCCTTGTTTACCTTTAACTCTATATAGCATATTATAAAATTCATGAAAGGAGATATATGCTTTATATAGGCTGTTGTACTTTAAGTTATGAAAGAGTATAAGAGTCTTTATAAACTATTTCTTGATTAACTATTACTGATATATTATAACGTTTAAGCCTTTTGCGTAACCCCTTACAGCTTTACTAATCTTTGGGCCAGCAAGTACTGGGATAATCCTTTTACCCTGATACTCCTTCTCAACCTCCTTAACTTTAGTTAATAAATCATCAACCTCCTTAATTTCAGCCCTAAACTTAACCTCAATAACATAAACAGCCTTATCAGTCTCAACAAGAGCATCAACCTCACCAATAGAAGTCTCATAATGCCTATAAACACTAACCACCTTTTCACCCCCTTCTTTAATACTATCCAAAAAATTACTAACAAAAAACGACTCAGTGAGAACACCCAAATCACTCCTAAGAGCTGCAACCTCACCCTTCACCTCATCAATCTTAGCCTCAAGCTCACTCTTCATCCTCTTATCATTCTCTAGCAGTTCTTTCTTTATTCTTTCATCATTCTCCAACAATTCCTTCTTAGACTTATCGACATATTCTATTATTTCCTTCTTTATTCTTTCATCATTCTCTAGCAGTTCTTTCTTTATTCTTTCATCGTTTTCTAGTAACTCCTTCTTAACACCATTAACATATTCTATTATTTCTTTCTTCACCTTTTCATCGTTCTCCAATAACTCTTTTTTAGACTTATCTACGTATTCTATTATCTCTTTTTTATTCTTATCTACATACTCTATTAATTCTCTTTTTATCTTATCATCATTCTCTATGACTTCTTTCTTTATTTTGTCATCGTTAGTTAATAGTTCTTCTCTGGTTTTTCTTATTTCATCCCTTAAACTCCTTTCTAACTCCTCTATCTTCTTCTCAAAAGACTGTGAATAGATATACGTTAGGGCAATATAAGCCTCAGTATTCGTTAACTCTTGCCCACTCTTCAGTTTCTCAACTATCTTCAAAATACTCTCACTGAACCACCTTACAATCTCATCTTCCATAGTCATATACTCCACACTCAGTTTAATATTTATTTTGGACGGGGATAAACCAAAATAACTGAGTACATAGAGACAAAAGGAAAATGGAGTGCGTTCCCTTAGGCTAGTCCCAATGAGTTAAGTGCAACTGTATATGTTCTCTAAAGATATTTGTAGTGGAATTAAAAGCAAGGAACGTTGGAAGTAAACATTATATCAAGTAAGCATGTAGTTTCTTTCATGGCTTGTAGTATAAATTCTTACTACATAAAATTTATTTATATAAGATGTAAGAAGTAATATGTGAGTGACTGGGTAACCGTATCTACTAAAATCAGAAGAGAAGTATGGGAGAAGGCTAAAGCATATAACATTAACATAGGCGAAACGCTTAGGAAGGCATTAGAGGAGGAGGTGAAGAGAAGAGAAGAGGAGGAGACTAGAAGGTTGTTAGACTTAGCATCAGAAGAAGTGAAGAAAATACCCTCTGAAGAGATTGTGGAAGAAATAAGGAAATGGAGGAGGGAGAGATGAGTTATCTTTTTGATTCAAGTTCAATCTTTAAGGCTATAAGGTTAGGTAGGAGAGAGCTCGATCTTCTAAAGGATAATTACACTATAGATCTAGTAAATCATGAGTTAGGTAACATAATTATGGAAATAATGAAATAAAATAGATATAAATGTGGTGTTTAAAGCAGTTTCATATGCTTTATCATTTATGAAAATATTCAACGTAAAACTGGATGATGAGATATTAAATGAAGCAGTAAAAAGGAACCTAACTTATTATGATTCAGCATATCTGGTGGCTGCAAAAAGACTTAGAATAGAGCTCGTGAGCCAAGATCAAGACCTTATAAGGAATGGTGCGAAAAGGCTTGAGGATCTGACTTCTTAGTAGAGTTTGTTATCAAGTAAAAATACTTAAAGGTAAAAGATGAAATAGAGATAAATGAAGGAAAGTGGTTATATTTCTTGCTAAGTGAGTAGGACTAAAGAAGATTTAGAGAAGGAAAAATCAAGAACTCACCGAAAAAGGAGTACTTTTTGAACTACCCTCTTCTAAAGATCGACACTAACATTATATTAGTGAGAAAGTCACAAATCGCTGAAAATAAGCCTATGTCCACAAAACTTTACGATAAATAAAGTAGTATCGATAATGGGAAAATTCTATATAAAAGTTATTACTGTTTTTCATCATCTTCCTTAAGGGAGAGCTCTTTATTCAACAACTGTTTTACTATACTAATACATTTTCGCGGATAAGTGTTTTACTACAGTAAAACATTTTTACACTAATGTGAGAGTATATTATTATATGAACATTGAGGAATTAAAGAGGGTGATCAAAGATCAGAGAGAGTATTTAGAATCGTTAGAAAAACAGAAAATAATAGAAAGGGAGCTACCATTTAACGTTGAGCAGTATTTATCTAAACCTAATATCTTAGCAATATTAGGCGTGAGAAGGTCTGGTAAATCTACATTAGGTTATCTTTTGGTAAGGGAGAAGAATTTTGCTTATATTGATTTCAGTGATGACAGATTAGTAAATTTCACAGACTTTGATACACTAACCAAAGCGTTCTATGAATTATACGGTGATTTCACTCACGTTTTGATAGATGAACCCCAATATGTTAATGGCTGGGAATTATTTGTAAATAGATTAAGGAAGGAAAAGAGTGTGATAATTACTGGAAGTAATTCAAGTTTACTTTCTGGCGAGCTAGCTAGTGCTTTAACTGGTAGACATGTGGACTTAATTCTTTTCCCCTTTTCGTTTAAAGAATACTTAACTTTTAGAGGGGTGAAAGTGGACTTATATTCTACGAAGTCAATCTCTTTAATAAAGAATGAATTAGAAAACTATCTGAAAGAGGGAGGATTTCCGGAAACCCTATCCTTAGGTAAGAGAATTATCCCATCAATTTATAATGATATAATAACTAAGGATGTCATCGGTAGGTATAAGATAAGGGATGTAGTTAAATTTAAGGAGTTTGTAAACTCCATGGTTAAATACTACTCTACTGAGATATCAGTGAGGAAATTGGCAAATTTATTAAAGATAAGCACTAGAACAATTGAGGAATGGCTTAACGCAATCCAAGAGTCATATTTATTATTCTTCGTCAGAAGATATAGCAGAAGTCCCAAACAGTTTAATGGTCAAAGAAAAGTATATGTTATAGACGCTGGAATAGTTAACTACCTAACTTCTTTCTCTTATGGTGGTCTAATGGAGAACGTAGTAGCAATACAATTACTGAGGAAGAACCAATTGGAGGGAATTTACTATTTGAGGGGTGAGGATTATGAAGTGGATTTTGTAGATGAAAAAAACGGAGAGTTAATACAAGTATCTTATGTGTCTTCTCAAGATGAGATAAATAGGAATGAGATAAGGTCTTTAGTTAAGGGAAGTCAGATCACGGAGTTTAATAAGCTAACTATAGTGAGTTGGGATTTGGAAGATGAAATAATAGTTGAGGGTAAAAAGATTAGAATTGTGCCCCTATGGAAGTACTTAATTTAAACTAATGCAAACAGTATTGCATATGTAGGAAAATCATTTAGTAGACCCGATTTCATCATTACGAAAATAACTCAGAAAAGTGATAAAATAGTTTAACTGATTATTCTTGTGTTGCAATGACATTATCACGTAAAAACAAGATAATAGGAGTAATGGAAATCTTCTAGCTAAGGTTAATATCACGAAAGCACTTTATAGGAGAGTCGTTACATTTTTACGTTAGTTAAACATATGTAAGAAATATTGTCTTATTTACTGAAAAATTCCTTGTAATAAACGAAATAAAGTAAGGGAGTAAATTCAAATCAAAGTATTTATTAGTTCATTATGGTAAGATAATTTCCTTTACGCGAAATCAGCTACCTTTTACTCCTCCACTATATAATCCTCTTAATACGTAATCTTGAGCTACATAGGATATTATTATAACTGGTAGTGCAGCTATCAATGCAGAAGATGCTAATAGAGCCCAATTTACTGATCCTTGTGTTATTGAATTCAGTGCAAAGATAGTTATTGTTTCACTCCCACTAGGTGGGAAATTCATATTATATGGTGTTTCGCTTAATACTAGCGGGTAAAATAGTAAATGCCAGGCAAATATGAAAGAGATTATAAAACTGGCAATTAAGAAAGGTCTGGATAGTGGTAATATTAATCTAAGCATCTTATTTTTCATTCCATCAATTTCCGCAGCTTCTTCATATACTTTAGGGAAATCAATATAGAAATTGAACATAGTCCAGAAAGCAAAAGTAGCTGTAAATATTGCTGAAGGTAGTGCTAAACCTATCCATGTGTTAATTAAATTAACGTCAGCCTCCATTAGATATATAGGTATTATGTAAGAAGTTGATGGTAAAGCATATAAATATATTGATAATATTAGGAGCCAGAACCAGAATTTTCTAGCACTCTCATAGGCACTTATACTTGACAGTAGAATTGTAATTACGCCTACAATTAATGCTACAATTATTGAACTTATCATGTACGGTATTGAGGAATAAAATGATGATATTAAATAAGACAAATTAATGGATTTGGGAAGTAAAATTGGCGGTTTTACGAAATCTAAATTGTTAGGTCTCGTAGCGACTAATATCATCCAATAGACTGGAAAATCTAAAAATAATATAATTATTACGGTAAGAGCTAGAATTATCGGTTTGAATAACTTATCTGGGATTTTGATTGCTGGTAAACTAACTTTAAAACCTCCTTTCTTTATTAATAAGGCAACACCTATTGCTGGAAGTGTTGCTATAAGAGAAAGTATTGCCGCAAATAATGCACCACCAGAAAAGTTATCGTATTCAAACATCATGAAATATACGATTAACGAAAGTGTTGTTGTAGAAAACCCTGGTCCTCCTTGAGTCATAACATATGGTAGGTCAAAGTTACCCATGGATAATACGAAATTAATAAGGAAGGAAAGTAATATTCCTTTTAATGCATAGGGAAAGGCTACATTAAGGTAATATTGGGATAGAGTTAAACCGTCTATCTGTGCCGATTCCTTAACTTCAACTGGGACACTCCTTAAAGAGGCTAATATTAGTAAAAACGCTAAAGGAGTAGAACTCCATGCACTGACAAGGCTTACTGCAGTTAACGCTGTTTTAGAGAAGTATAAAGGATCATAATTAATTCCAAGTAAGTAGGTGAACCATCCGTAACCTCCATAAAAACTTATTACCCAGATAAGTGCTGATGACGTAAAAGGTATTGTAAAGGGTAATAGGGCTAATAAGATTAAGACTTTTTTAGGGAACATATCAACTCCTATAGCGAGAATAAAGCCCAAAATAGTTGAAACTATTGCAGTAAATAATGAGAAGTAAAAAGTATTATATATTATTTCACCAACATTTGTTATTGAAAAAGCCGATTTCGCAAGATTAAAGTTTAAACCAACTATTACAAACGTTAGAATTAATGGTAAAATTCCGAAAATAGTAATATATACTAAGTAAGGTATGGAATATCTAATCATGATTGAACACCTTATAATTAGTTAATTCGAACTTTATTTTTGAGCCTTCTTTTATTCTATTTTTGCTCATAGCCCTTATCTCATTTCCGTTATAGTCAATATAAATTAAGTAATACGAACCCCAAAATTCGGAATTTGTAACTGTACCTTCATATTGCCCCTCACCTAATATAACATCCTCTGGTCTAACCCCAATAGTTTTTCCATCCACTCGTATAAAGCTCATAGACGTTAATAGGGATGCAACAGTTATATTTGAGGGAGAACTATAAATTTCCTCCGGTTTTCCCACCTGTAAAACCTTTCCCTTATCTATTACACATATTCTATCTGCAATAGCTAAAGCCTCATTAGAATCATGGGTAACGTAAAGTGTAGTGATATTAAATTCTCTTTGTATTTTCTTGATCAATTTTCTGGCAGAATACCTAAGTTGAACGTCTAGGTTTGATAGAGGTTCGTCCATTAGCATTACCTTAGGTCTTCTGACCAAAGCCTTTGCTATTGCTACTCTTTGTTGCTGACCTCCAGAAAGTTGACCAGGATATTTATCCAGTAAATTATATATATCTAATTCCTTCGAAATTTCAACTATTCTATTTTCTTTTTCCGATTTACTTATCTTAATATTTTCAAGAGCTATAGCCATATTTTCATGAACAGTTTTATTTGGATATAATGCATAATTCTGAAAAACCATTCCCACATCTCTTTTTGAAGGAGGAAGATCTGTAACGTCTTCATTATCTATTATTATTCTCCCGGAAGTCACTTTTTCCAATCCAGCTATAAGTCTGAGAAGTGTAGTTTTCCCAGAACCTGATCTGCCTAAAATTATGAAGAACTCTCCCTTTTCTATTTCGAGGCTTACATTGTCTAAAGCTTTAAAGTTACCGAAAAGTTTAGTTACGTTTTTAAGTGTAATCAACAATTATCAAAAAAATTATGAAGGTAAAAATATTAACTTTTACGATTAAGATAGGGCTGAAATCCATTCATTTGCAGCTTGTTGCAATACTTCCATGGCGTAGGTTTCATTGTATTGAGGAGATGTTAAAAACTGAAAGACTAAGTTATTAAAACTCGGTATAAGTTTTGGATAAGTAGGTGGAATATTAGGCGGATTAGCAGAAGCATTAAGGGCTGCTATATAAGTTTCTTGTAACCATTCCCTTTGATAATAAGGTAGTGAGGAGTTACTTATTAAATTGTTAAATGCCTCCTTAGATACTGGGAACTTACCAAATTTTAAGAAAGCTATTTCTTGAACCTTAGGTGATACTAAGAATTGTAGGAATTCCAACGCCAATTGAGGATGAGCAGAGTATTTACTAATGCCTAAGAAGTCAGTTCCAGTTTCTGCATACCCACCTGAGAGCGTCCAACGCGTAATTAACGTGAATAACTAAATAAAGTAAAAAGTTATAAAACACGTTTGCTTAGAATTAAATTCACTTAATTACTACGAGTGAGATAATATAAAATCAGTTTATTAAATGCAATTGCAAATAATCTCGCAATTTTCGATAACCCAAGCTGAGAGAACTTTTCTAACATGCTTTCCCACCGAGTTTTTCTAGTGTAGGACACGCCTTTTCCTAAGAGCCCTAAACCGCTGAATATTATAAGCTAAACCTACGAGATTAGCAAAAGTATTCAACACCTCTAAACTCCTAGCAAAACACCTCATGTGCTCCTTGAGGAAAATCCCAAAAAACTCAACACCACTCCTCAAAACTCCCAAACCCTTTCTAGCCCTAATTACCTTACCCCTCTCCACAAACCCCCTATCCACAAGCGTAACCACATTAGGCACAATAGGAGACCTCGAGTCAGAAACATTAGCTAAAACTAACTCAACCTTAGATACCATAAGGGTTTTAGAAGAAACCTCAGCAAAACACTTCCCCCCAAACCAAGCCTTACCCCACTTCCTACCCCAACTCCCCTCATGCTCCCTAACAGTATAATCCCTAGGGAAATGAGAAAAAAGCTCCTCCCTCTTTCCCTCATCAAGTGAAGCAAGAACCTCATGAGGCTTCCTCTTAGAATCAATCTCCCTCAAATCAAGCAATAACTTCTCAATATGAGTCTCAATACTCTTCTTACCATTAGGCAACTCAACGGGAAAACTATCAAGCAACCTTATATCCCTTCCAAACTTCTCCTCTGCTAGTAGATGGTGTGTTGGGAGTTGTTCTTCTTCAACGAGTGATTCAAATCTTCTGAATACCTTGAGGAGTAAATCCCTTATTCTGTCACTAAACTTGTGGACAAACCAGTGTAGTGAGGACTTTGATGGGATTTCTTTAACTTTGAGGAAACGCTTTACCACAATATTTGTAGCTGCGAGTTCAATTGTCCCCCTATAAGACTCTCTATAGAGTACCATAACAATCAGCATCTTCAAGTAAGTCAAGGGGTCATATTGAGTGAACTTGAAACCCTCGAACTCCCTTCTGATCACATCATCTAGCTCTTTCAAGATCTCCTCGCAATCCAAAAGATATTTACTCTTCCAACCCAAATATTTTTGGGGGATTACGCTTTGGTAAATTTCGATGCCCATTGTATAACCTAGGCGTAATCCCCCTTAAGTATTATTATCCAATTGGGTTCTGTAATTCTTGCTTTTTCTATAAAAATTTATTAATAAAGTAAATTACGTTAATTACACATTGGACGCTCTCACCTGGCAGTGGTGCTAATAGTACATCTTGTGAGTTATTAATATAACTTAGCTGTGAAGTGAACAAAAATGCACCTGCAGCTTGTGAGAAGAATTCTGGTAAATTATCATATGATATTTGAATTTGAGACGGATTTGGTTCGTAATTTACTAATTCTCTATATGTCATAAGGGCTTCTACTCCAGAAGTACTGTTAAATGACGGTAAAGGATAATTATATCCTGGAAGTATCTTCCCTTCAAACATTATGTTATAATTTGGTATTCCAGACGGGTTTCCTAAATTGATTGAACTATCTCTGAAATAATACCAACCAAACACAGCAGGAAAGGCATCAATTATACCATGTGCTACATGGTCATCAATTAAAAAGCCATATTTAGTTATGTGATGAGAAGTTAGGAACTCATCTACATCTAAAACTACAGTCCAATTTTTATATGTTATTGGAGAGAAGTTCATATGATATTCTTGCTCAAATTCTTCTGCTAAGGTTTGGTTATTAAATACTGTCATGTTATAAGCCATTAAATATACAGCAGTCTCATATGCTATTCCTATAATTTCCGTTTTCCCAGTACTGACATTATAATAAAGTCCTCCAAAATCCTCTTGCGGATATATTATATCAGAGAAATTGAAATCACTCTGATTTAATGGTAACAAATAAGGCGCTACAGATAAAGCAGAGGTTGAAGTGAAACCTATAATATCGTATTGAGATGAATGTGCCTCTAACGCTGTTAATTCCTTACTTATATATTGGCTAAACGGATATTGAACTACTTGGACTTGAACATTGGGATGGAGTTGATGAAAAAGCTCTCCAGCATATTGAATAAAGTTTGCGGAAGTACCACTAAACGTAACTACTGTAAGTGTAATTGGTGTAGTATTAGTAGTTGTTGGTGTATGATGGCTTGATATAATAAAATATGCTGCTGCAGCTACGATAGCTATTACTATAATTACTATAATTGCTATTGCTATTGTTGAAATACCCTTCATATGCTATATGGTTAACTTGAGTTAAAAATAATTTATCTATATAGCTTATAAAGAGGGACTTAGACCTTTACATAATTATTGCTTTTCTGAATAATCGGATGCCAGTAATTGTTTAAAGGGAAAACTAAGGTTGCAGGTACTTTTTGCTTTCCCTAGTACGAACTCAAGGTTTTTAGGGCATTATATGTCTTGTCTAAAAACTCTGAGAAAATACAATAAATGGTAATGTTATAATTCTTATGATTAACATTTTTAATTCTTATGGAGAATTTAGCGTTATGAAAGCTTACTTAATTTTATGGTTAGTTCTTCTAGTCATTTTAGCTCCTTTCGCTTTAAATATACAGCATCTATTCGTTTATTCTGACTCACCTTTTCTAAATTCACAATTTGCTAGCGTAAAAGTGAAAGATATTCTCGTGAAATATTTTAATTTTTCGACAAATGATGATATATATGTAATAACTAAAGGAAATTATAGTACATCTCTGAAAATTGTAAATGACACGGCGAGTAAGTATCTTCAGAACTATAAACTTCTGACACCTTACTATATACTTAATGAAAGTAACAGCTCATATTTCTCCGTTATATTCCCAGTAGTTGAGAAGGTATACAAAGAAATTTTGCCCCTTCACGAACTTTATAAAAATCTAACAACACTACGACTTCTGCTATTAAATAACATAACATCCTTTTATTTTCAACTTAACGTAACCTACGGATTACCCTTAGGAAAGTTCAAAAGTAATTCTAGTCTAGCATTAAAGTTTTTGGCAGTTTATAGTGCTTTAAAAAATGGTACTGATGTTGAAAAAGCTAGGAATGCGAGTTATATAGTGTTTAAGGATCCGTATGTTTTTCTTTTCTCTTTTAATAACTACAGTAATGTTAATCTAGTTACCAATACCTTAGAGGATTTTAAGGATTATGCATATTTGATCAGAATTATAACCGGAAAGAACGTATCTACAGCAGAGATTGAGGATCCGTTAAATTATTCTTTAAATCTGGTTGAAAAGGAATTTCCTCCTCCACCTTTAAGTATTAACCAGTTTCATAAAGGAGATGAGTGGCTTTTCATAGTTCAAGTACCTTCTAACGAAAGTTTGATCGATGTTGAGATGTTCATGAAGGCTTTATCAAATGCTATAATAACTGGGCATTTACCAATATATGCCGAGTCAGCTGTAGTTACTGAGCAAGATCTAAGAATTATTGACATTTTTACGATATTAATTCTAACTATACTTTTAATTGTGCTTGTGAGATCATTAGTTCCTATCATAATATTAATTGTAAGTGCAGTAATAGGGTTAGTAATAGCATATTCTTTACTGTATCTTCTTACTTTCTTCGGTTATTCTATTTATTATATCTCTGGATTGGTTATTCCTCCGATAGTTTTTGGTATAACAGTTGACTACTCGATTCTATTTCTATATAGGTATTTTGAAGAAGTTAGAAAAGGCGAGAAAGAACCTTTGAAGGTTGCATTTAGAACTGCGGGAAGAGCAGTTCTATTTAGTGGGTTAAGTATAACCTTAGGTTTTTCATCATTTCTTTTTTCTTCTTCGCCTTTGTTAAGAAACATTGGAATAGCCTTAGTAATATCTTCAATCTCGTCATTAGTTCCAGCTATACTCTTTATAAGAACAGCATTGGCTTCAATCCAGGTAAGATGGCTAAGTTTTCCAAGAAAAGAAATTCCAAATCCTCAAGATGTTAGGCAAAGATATTTAGAAAAAATATCTAAAGTATCAATCAATCATAAGTATTGGGTTCTTCTTTTTATGATAGTGTTAGCTGTAGCTTCGTACTCGGTATTCATAACACATCATACAAATGTGGCTATTGATGAGATAGTTCCCTCTTCTTCAGAAGTGGTTAGGGGAGAACAACTGTTAGGTCAATTATATAATTATAGTGTAGATTATGTTATAATTAAGGGAAATCCAAATACCACGTATTCGGAAATATACAATCTAAGTAAAGAATTAATAAATAAAGGCGCATTAGTGTATGGTCCAGCATCAATAGGTAAGGCACTTTTTGTTAATAAGACTTATGTCACAAATCTTTATTATTCTCATAATTACTCATTACTGGAAGTTTACATTCCATATCCGGTATTCAGTCACGGTGCAATAAACTTAACCAAGCAGCTTATTAATGAGGGTTATCTTGTTGGTGGAAGTAATGCTGAAAGAATAGATATTGTAGATAATACTGTAAATTTATATTATACAGAAGTTTTACCGCTAACAATAGTTATAATTACAGTGTACTTAGTAATTAGTTTGGGTTCTGTCCTAGTACCTATAAGGCTAAGTCTTACTCTTTTATTAAGTTCTTTGTTTGGCGTCTCAATCCTTTATCTAGTATATGGTTCTCTATACTGGCTTACACCTCTAATAGTTTTCGCAATTATGTATAGTCTTGGGATCGATTATGATATGTTTATTATTATCAGAATTTTAGAGGAAAAAGGAAATGATGAGGAAAGAATTGTAAATGCTGTTAAAAAAACTGGATTGGTAGTTACAGCTGCTGGTTTAATATTAGCTGGTGCGTTTCTTTCCCTAATGTCTTCAGATATGAGGTTTTTACAAGAAATAGGATTTGGAGTTGGTATTACTATTTTGTTCGATACATTTGTAGTAAGACCTATATTTGTTCCTGCAATATTAGCAATATTGAAGAAGTATAATTGGTGGCCTAGAATGATGAGCCTTACAAGGGATGATAGGTGAATGAATGGATCCTTGCTGAGATAGCTTTATTAATTTCGATATATCTATTTCCCATATGAAATTTATGGCAATGAATAAAAAGACCCTAGGGCTCCTCTTTGTATTAGCCTTTATCTTACCAACGTTAATTGTTTTTTCTCAGAATACATCAGTTAATATTTCAGCAATTTCCCATGTTTCTCAAATTTTAGCTCCAGGCATGGGACCAGTACCAATAACATTTACGTTAATAAATTTAGGTTCACCAATCTATAATGTAAATGTTACACCACTATCAATATATCCTTTCAGTTTATATCAATACTACAATAATACTGAAAATATTACAATCCCTGAAATACAAACTGGTAGTCAAGTAAATGTCACATTCCTTTACAAGATATCTCCTTCTGCATCTGACGGAATTTATAAAATTTATCTTAAAATTACTGGAGAACTGCCTAATGGAGATGTAGTATCAAAGAATATATCCGCAATAGTTCCTATACTTGGTTATGTATCAATAACAGCACAATCTGTTTGGGGATCGCTAAATTCGCCATTAGTTGTGAGTGGTGGAGAAAATAACTTACCATTAACGATAGTTCTGGTTAATTCTGGTAATGTTATAGCATCTAATGTTTCAGTAATTCTTAAATCTCATTATCCGGTAAAATTTGAAGAAAATAAAATAAATATAGGTTATTTACCGGTTGGTCAGCCAGTAGAAATAGCTACATATGCAAGTATTTATCCTAACGCTACTCAGGGAGTTTATCAGGTTCCTATTGTTGTAAGTTACTTTAATGGTGTTAATTTAACGACTAACATGACTGTGGATATAAATGGGTATGTTAATTTCTCTGTTACTGCAATTTGGGGATCTATTAATTCACCAATAACTATATCTTCTGGGCAATCTCAAGTCCCTCTAACTTTTGTTATTAGAAATCTTGGAGATGTAAATGCTTTAAATGTGACATTAGATTTAGACTCAGAATATCCATTATATTTCACTCAAAAGAACGTATATGTTGGTATAGTACCAGCTGGTGAATATAATTATGCGTCTGTAACTGTAAATGTTTATCCAAATGCAACACCTGGAGTATATTATATTCCGGTAACTATTCAATACTTTAACACTAAGACTGTTGTTTATACTCCAGTAGTCATATACTCACCAAATATTACAATAAACGCCTTTACAATTCCACCACAAGTATTTCCGGGATATTATGATGTTGAAATTAAAGCGATTCTAGTAAATTATGGTGAAGCAATAGCCAATAACGTTTCAGTTTCAATATCTTCTCCTTTCCCAATAATTTCTTCAAGTGAATTTACTGTAGGAGCTTTACCTCAAGGAGTTCCAGCTAATTTAACCTTTTTAATTAACGTACCTAATGATACAAAAGCTGGATATTACTACATTAATTTCACAGTTAAATATGATGGTGGGAAATATGTAAAATCATTTAAGATAGAAGTATATCCCAAAGCTAACTTAGAAGTGGTTGGAGTCTATTACCCAACTTTATCCTCTGGTGCTTCTCAAGTTCCTATAACTATAACAATAAAGAATGTTGGTAATGCTACTGCAAAAAACGTTAAGGCTATTTTAGGCTCTAATGACGTAATTTATCCATATGTTAGTAGTTCAAATCCGCTAATGGCATTAACAGCGTCTGAAGCTTATTTGGGTGATATTAAGCCTGGTGAAGAGGTTAATGTAACATATGTTGTTGATATAAGTGGTGGTGCACAAACTGGAAATTATACTATGGCAATAACTTTATTGTGGAATCAAACTGGTGCGTTATTCCCGTTTGTGCAAAACGATAAGTTTACTGTGCAAGTGTCTCCATCAGCGTTTAGCAATTTAGTATCTCAAGGAATAATAGTAGAAGTGAATAATACAAAGTATACAATAAGTTGGCTCGTTATAATAGTAGTGATAATCATAATAATTTTAATAGTTGTTGTGGTAGCATTAAGAAGTAGGAGGAAACATTAAAAGATGAGAGAAGAGTTTCAAAAAGCCTTAGATTTTTATTATAGGCATTTACTTTTCGTAGAAGGGAATAATTTTCTAAATTCTACTTTAGGTTTTTTAAATTCTTTTCTTGAAACTAATAAAAAACCTAGAATAGCTTACGCTTTCCACCCTTGGGTTGACAAGGCAAAGGAGAGATTTGATTTTTTTAAGCAAATCGGATTACCGCTGACAGATATTGACTATTCATCTTCAGAAAAATTTCTTGGGGAGACATTTGACCTAGTAATAATGGATGCTGTAGATGATTTTCGTCCTAATTATATTTCTCGTTTAACTGATATGGCTAGGGGTGGCGGATTAATTGTCATCTATACTAATGATATATATAAAGACAAGTTGTACAGAAACAGTCTAATAAGAGATGGGATTGTTGATAGCTTCTTTGAAGATAGGTTTATGAGAAAAATAAGATCATATCAAGGGATAATTTATGTAAAAGATGAAAAATTAGTAAATTTTAAGAGCGTAAATGTAAATGAATTAAAAAGATCTTCGCTTAAAATCCCATCTAATCCTTCTATTCCGGTTAAGTTACATAACCTTTGCCTAAGTGAAGATCAAAATAAGGCATTGGAAGAGTCATTATTTATCCTTCATGATGATAGAAAACGAATTTTAGCTGTGACTGCACCAAGAGGTAGGGGGAAGAGTGCTGTAATAGGGCTTTTCTTATCATATGTTGTTTTCCTAAAATACAGAGAACCTACAGTAATAATCATAACCTCTCCCTCTTATTATTCTTCTTCAGAAATCTTTAGGTTTTTAGCTAAGGGTCTTAAAAGCCTGGGCATAAAATACACCGTTACTAAATCGAGGGATGGAAAAATTATGAGGATTTCAGCTGGAGAAGTGATAGTCAGATGGTTAGCCCCAGATTTAGCCAAAGATTATGATGGTTATTTAATCGTAGTTGATGAAGCAGCAGCTTTAGGAATAGAAACGCTAGAGTATATTATTAGAAAGTGGAACAAGACAATCCTTATAACTACTATTCATGGTTATGAAGGTTCTGGAAAGGCATTTCTTAAGTATCTTCTATTGATAAAGCAAAAATATCTTTTTAAACACGTTACTTTGGACTTTCCTATAAGATATTCAAAGGGGGATCCGATAGAGAGATTTATTTATGATGTTATGCTCCTGGATGCAGAACCAAAGATAAAGCAGTTAAATAATAGCATAGAAGAAGTTAACAGAGAAGAGCTATTTAAAAATGACGGTAGATTAAGACAAATTTACGGTATTCTTGTCTCAGCTCATTATCGTAATTCTCCAGACGATTTAATGTTGTTAGGCGATTTACATTTTCAGAAGTTATATTCATTAAGTGATGTTTCTCTAGCACAAGTTATATTTGAAGGGGGATTATCGGAAGAGAGAATAAATAGCATTTTAAAGGGAGAGAGCAATTTAGGACATTTAATACCTCACAGAATTATAAAATATGAGAGGTTGAAGGAATTTGGTAAATTGAAAGGTTGGAGAATAATAAGGATTGCTGTATTACCGGAATTACAAGGCAAGGGGCTAGGCTCTAAGTTGCTTTCTCATATTAAGGGTGATGCAATATCTAATAATTTGGATTGGCTAGGTTCTTCTTTCATCTTAGATATAAGAGTCCTTAATTTTTGGGTAAAAAATGATTTTACTCCAATCTATCTAGCATCTAGAAAAAATGAAGGTCTAAATGGTTACTCTGTTATAGTTATTTATCCTATTTCTGATAAGGCGAAAGAGCTTGCAAATGTATTATCTTTTAATTTAAAAAGAAAGATAATTAATACTGCTCATCAAGTATATTTTAACGTATCGCCTTTATCATTAGCTAAGCTTTTAGATAGTATTAACGCTTTTAATAAAACCGAGGATTTAAAACCACAAGATATAGATAAGATAAATGCATATTTAGAGGGAATTCTTCCTTATAATTCAGTAGCCGATTCTATTGGTTTGTTAACTAAAAAATATTTTTGGGAAATGCCGATAAAACTAGATTTATTAGAAGAAGCTGTACTAGTTGGCCGAGTACTTCAAGGGAAAAGTTGGTCACATATAAGTTGCAATATAGAAAAATCCCCAAGGGAAACAGAAGAGATACTCAGAAATGCCGTTAATAAACTTATGAAAGCTTTTATTTAATGGAGTTAAAATTAAGTATTATGAGACCCATAAGTAAACTAATACTAATGTTCTTTGTAGCTGAGATAATTATATTCTTAATCTCTTCAGCAATACCGATAAACTCTTCATCATTAGTTCAACAATATAATGGTATAGAGAGTTCTATACGAAATGAGCCTTACATATTAATAGCATTAAGCATATTTTCAAACAATATCAGAGTTGCATTGCTTGATTTTATTCCAGCTATTGGAATATTATTCTTAGCTTATTCCATAGTTAATACGGGGATGATTCTTAGTGCTGTAATGACCGCTAATCATATTCCTGGCATTATAGCTGCATTACTCTTACTAACACTTCCTCACTCTTTTGTAGAATTACCATCTTATGCAATAGCGACTGCCTCTGGTACATACATTCTTTTAAGGAGAAATGAGTGGATAAGAGGAATCCTAACACTCATAATAGTCCCAATCGAACTTTTCCTTGCTGCATTAATAGAAGCAAGTTTATTCTTTGTATCTAATCCCTATATAATGTGGATTGCTTCAGCACCAGTTCTAGTAGGGCTATATTTCTTTTATCAATATATTCAGAAAGTGGCTGATAGGCATGTTTCAGTTAGTTCCTCGGCTTTGCAACCTATAACAACACAGCAGTATTATTCTTTAGATTCTCAATATTTTAACCAATATAGAGACAATTGGGCTAAAGCTTTATTGTATGAATCTCAAGGTGACTTAAGCAATGCTATGAACTTTCTATGGGTATCTATAATTAACCTAATTGCTGCAATAGCAATAAAGATGAATATGCCTTATTATACTAAAGAAGATTTAGATAGAGTTATCCAAACACTTTCCTATCAATATCCTCAACTTAATTTGCTATATCAACAAGCTTTCTCCTATAAGATACAAAATGATTACCAGAATTTTAAAGCGTCAATAACACAATTAGCTGCCATTTTACAAAATATATATCAGACTTCTATCTCAAGAAGAATAGGATAATGATCAGAGCCAGATACATTTAATATTTTGCAATCCCTAATTTTATCCTTTAATTCTTCAGAAACTAAACAATAATCTATTCTCATAGCTTTCCATTTAAATCTATAGCTCCTCCAACTATATTCAATTTTTGTAGGGTTAATAAACCTATAAGCATCAATATATCCTTTTTTCAAGATGTGGTTCATCCATTCTCTTTCTTTAGGCGAAAGACCCGGTTCATTTTCATCCCAAAAAGAAGAATCCCTTCTTTCCACCACAGCATTAAAATCACCGCAAATAATAACTGGTTTTGTTCTTCTTAGCTGGTCCATAAATTCTTCAATTTTATTATCAAAAGATATTTTAAAATCTAATCTACTAAGCCCATCTCCTGCTCTAGGAAAATAAGCATTGATTAGATAAAATTTTTCCAACTCAACTGTAACAGTTCTTCCTTCTTCATCAAATTCCTTAACGTTTAAGCCTTTTATTATACTTTTAGGTTTTTCTCTAGTTAATGTCATAACACCGCTATACCCCTTCTTCTTAGCTGGAAAAGAAGCAATGTTAAATCCGCTCATTAACAAATCTAAGGGTAAATCACTACTACGAATCTCTTGTAATAAAATAGCATCGTAATTTAATACAGATTCTAAAGCTCCTTTTCTAGTTATAGCCTTAAGCCCATTGACATTCCAACTAACTATTTTCATTCTCCTTCGCTATAACTCTTATACCTACACCTAAAAGTTTTCTAATAGCTTCATCAACAAATCTCACATAAGAACCCTTTTGTCCCATGAAGGCTCCAGTCTCCTTCTTGATCTGTACTACCAATTCGTTTCCTTTAAAATCAGCATCTTCAATATGCTTGACAACCCAAGGGAGAGGATGAACTGCCCTTATATACTCCTTGAAATCAAGCGATAATTCTAAAGCCCTAAGTTTTTTCCCAATTTCCTTTTCGGTTGAATTAATTCTTTCACCACCTTTTCCTACCAATCTACCGATATTTCCTTCCTTTACTACTATTATACTATCGGGTACTGTAGTCAAATTATCTAGTCCTAGTTTCTTTTTCTCCTCAGACAAATCTACAACAGTTATTATATCTGCGTCTGGAGCATGAGCTTTGGTAACATTCAGTACCTTATTCTCTTCTTCTGATAATATTCTACTCCTTAACCTATACTCAATTAGAAGTCTTAAACCTCTCTTTGCACCAGCCCTTATAATATCCTTAACTCCAAGATCTATTACTTTAGCATCTTCTTCATTTAATAAAACTTCCCTAACTAACTCTGAAGGGTCTTTGAATGTCTTCATTTGAAGTGACTGGAAGACTGGATCTCCAGCAACTACTAGCTTACTATTTCTTCCAATTCTGATTATTAGCTCAATTATGCTCTCTGGCTGAAGTTCTTGGACTTCATCAATGAAAATAATTGAGTCATCAAACGTTCTTCCTCTAAGTAGTCTTGAATCAAGAATTTCGATCCTTCCACTTTTATATAATTCATCTACAGTCGCGGAATACTCGGGTCCAAGAACATCTTTTATATAACTTAATATAACCTCGTGATAATTAGGTAATTCAGTAGCAGTAATTTCTTTTTTAGTAACAATATCTACTATTGGCTTTACTATAATGAATTTCTTAAATTTTCCTTGCTTAATAACATCTATACCATATGATAATGTTAATAAAGTCTTTCCAGTACCAGTGGGTCCAAATACCCCTACAATCTGATACTTATCATCATTAAGAGCTTTTAAAACCTCTTCCTGAGAAGAAGTAAGAGGCTTAATCATCAAAAAAGAAAAAAACTTAAGACTTAAAAAGTCAATCTAGGTTTCTTCTTTCCATTACGGTTGTGTTATCTATACTTCTTTCAGTGAGCTCATCAATGCTCTTTAATATTGTTTCTTTCTTTTGAACAAGTATGGTTTGCATAAAGAATAATTATTACAGTAGTTTATTAACCTTACTCTAGTAATTTCAAGGTGTTCCAATTATTTGGATAAATTTTCCATAGCATATAGATATAGGAATAGCCAGTTATGCTAGTTCTAAGTTCATTAATTTTTGTTTGCAATTATTTCTAAACTGAGTGTGGAGCTTCCGGTATAAAAACCTTTCCATCGAAAATCAAGCATAGTCCACACTACTTCTGAAAAACAAGACTCTCCTTATCACTCGTCAGCCTCAAAGGGCTTATTATAGTACAGCACAGCCCAAGTAATAACAGCAAGCTTCCTAGCACAAGCAATAATCAACTTCTTACCCCTCAACCTTCCCTTGTGCTCTTCATAAAAACGCTTGATAACAGGGTTAACCCTAATAGCAGTTAAAGCTGCAAGATAAAAAGCCCTCCTCAAAACAACATCACCTTTCTTAGAAATACCCCTTGAAACAACACCCTTCCCACTAGACTCAACAACCGGATCAAGACCGCAATAAGCAACAAACCTCTTCTTATCAGAAAAGCGCCTAACATCACCAACCCTAGCCAAAATAATACAACCCAGCGTCCTACCAATACCCGGAATAGTGAAAATCAAACTATCCTTGGGAACAAAATTCTCAAGCCCTTCCTCAATCTCCCTCTTCCTACCCTCAAGCCTCTCCAGTTCCCCCAAAAGAAACCTAACCTCAGACAACACTACATTATCCTCCCCTCTCAACACCTCATTCAAATTCTCCTTGGACAAACTATCCCTATAACCCAAGAGGATTAAATCCCTCCTCAGCCTATTCTTAACCCTAACAATACTTCTTGTAACAAAATCCCATTGGCTTGTTAACTCCCTAGCCTCACTCGTTATAAACTCACTACCCATATTAACAACTAATTCCGCAAGCTTTTTAGCATCACTCTTATCACTCTTCTTACCCCTAAAATCCTTAAACCTCTTGAGTACTAAGGGATTAATAATCCTAACATCATACTCATTACCCAAGTACTTAACCAAGTTAATGTGGTAAACTCCAGTACTTTCAATACCTATCTTGCAACCCTTAGGCAAGATTTGCTTTACTCCCTCAAACCCTTGCTTATCATTAGGAAACTCGTATAATTTACCTTGGAAATACACTACTAATTTATCTTTTGATATATCTATTCCTGCAACTGGGGCCTCCATATATACTCACCCTTATGTTTTATTCGAGCTTCAAGCCCAACTTCCGGTACGAATTTGGAGGCGGCCAAGCTCCACACCGAGCTTTAAGCCCAAATAGTGTCACGGCCTCACCCAGTCAGATCTGTATTACACAGATCTGACTAATATGTTTTATATAAGATAGTGTCGTCATTAAGCTACAAATTCTGGGATTAGCCTTCTCTCCCACAAGACCAGCGCTATAGAATACTTCACCATATTTATACTCCTGTTAACAGCCTTCGTTGCCCTCTTGAAACGTACGAGCCTATCCCTCAGTGAGGAGTGAAAGGACTCGTTGGGATTAACAAGTGAGACTACCGTGTGATCCTTTAACCAAAAGTAAACGTTGTAATCATCACTCACCCACCTACCATCATCTGGCACGTAGTCCTTGACCTCACGAAAAGTATTCTCATCCCTATCACCCACAGAGTAAATTATGTATAACCCTAGCCTAGTATACACGTAACAAGTGAATACCCACTTGTAGAAAGCCCTAGTGTTTCTGTACAAGTACGTCCACATCTCATCAACAACCTTAGTAACGACCTTACCCTTGACCAACTCTTTAGCCTTATTCCACAAGTCCACCAGCTTCTCGTACTTCCTCTTACCATAACGCTTAACCCAAGTGAAAACAGTACCCAGAGGTACGTTAAGAACCCTAGAAATAGCTCTCATACTCATACCATTAGTATACATCCTCAAAGCCTCCTCCCTCACCTCCTTAGAGTGGTGGTGATAAACTGCGTCTGCAAGAAAGTACTTACCGCAATCCCTACACAGAAACCTCTGCCTACCAGGAGGCTTACCACACTTAACGACGTGATGACTACCACAAGAGGGACACGCTATATCATGCCTAATTACAGGCTTCCTACCCATAAGTGATACTCATAATACAAATATAAATAGCTTAATGACGGCACTATCTCCACACTCATTCTTTGCTGCAGTATTCTTAACTAGAAGGTTTACAGCATTCAGAAAGAACATACCACCAAGTTGGGAGAAAAGATTTGGTAATAATGAGGCTATTAGAGCTTTAGGTTCATTTGGCGGAACTGCATTAATGATGTTTGGTGCCAGAATGGCTGGTGGATGTGCATCTGGTCATATCTTAAGTGGTGCATTACAAATCTGACCACCTCCTCTCCGCCCTAAAGGGCGAGGGTTCCCTTAGGGTGGTTCACAGGTTTGTGGTTTACCACCTTCATCCTCACAACTTCATAGCTAGTGGGTGCGTAAAGCATCCACCCCGCTCCGTTCGTCCAGCGGTAGACCACGGGCTGGGCCTTCAGCCCATTACCCCTATCCCTAGCTAGGGGTTGCCCTCCGCCCCTAGCTCCTCGGGACTCGGGGATATGTAGGATGTTTATCGCACCGTTTAAGTCCGCATTTATTACCTTCCCCGTGCGGGGACACTTAAACAAACCGCGTTTAATACGCCCACTTTTGTGGGCTTCCCCGCACAGGGAACAAGTCTTTGAAGTGTAAGCCTCACTGACCTCGACAACGTCTATGCCAACCTCCTCCCCGACTCCCTTAAACCTCTTGATGACATAGCCGTAGTTCCAGAAGTTGACCGTCAGCTTATTTCCACGACCCCTCACTATGTCTTTAGGATGACCTACAACTATCTTGCCTACTCCTTTATCCTTCAATAGCTCCATTACCTTCCTAACCATGCTGTTTAAGGCGTGTTTTAGGAACCTACTCCTCTTCTCGTACAAGAGCTTCAGCTTCCTGCTTCTCCTCTGCTTGTGCCTCGCTAAGGTCTTCTGGGCAACTTGTATTTTCTTGCTGTAATATTCGTATTGGGATAAAACAGACCCACTCTTAAACAAGTACCACGACCCGTCTTCGACGTACACTGTAGCTAGGTTAACTATGCCTAAGTCTACTGAAGCCGTCAAATTACCCTTCTCTACTTTATGTTCTAACTCCACTGGTATATGGGCATACCACGATTTCCTTGCCTCGTTGTAAATTATCTCTAGTCTGCCTTGTTTTCCTTCCCACTTGAGTTTCCCCTTAAACTTGAGGGTGAGGTGGAAGTCCTTCAAGTAAATTTCCCTCTTCTCTTCGTTTACCACATACCTATCGTTTCTAATAATAACCATGAGCTTATACTTGCCGTTTTCCTTCCAGTACCCTGGAGGTCTCGGTTTGAACCAGCTCGGTAGTTTTCCCTCCTTTTTCATCTCTATTAACGCGAAGAAGCTCCTCCAGTCCTCCGCGTTCTTCCTCGCGACCTGTCCTGCGTTTACTTTGAGCACTGTTTTGTATTTTGAATATACCGTCTTCTCAGAACCGTTGAAGTCTACTCTCTCCCCTTCCTTGAACTGTTGCATCCTTAACCAGTTCACTTCGTTCCAACACTTCGCTGTGGTAATAGCCAACTCCTTCAGTCTTTCGTGGGTTTGCTTGTCTACTTGTAGTTTAACTACGTTAGTCCTCTTCACTCTCTTTCGCCCACTGTTCTTCAATGTACTTCTTTATCGTCTCGCTGGATACGTTACCTGCGGTAGATACGAAGTAGCTTCTAGTCCAGAGCTTCCCGTTAGTAGCTTTCTTCAGCTCTGGGAACTTCTTGAGGATTAGTCTTGCTGATTTTCCTTTGAAGTAGTTTGCTAAATATGACGGTGCGTATCTCGGTGGGCAGTTAACGAAGAGGTGGATATGGTCTGGCATTACTTCTAGGGCTAATACTTCACAGCCCAACTCTTCTGCTATGGTTCTTAATACCTCTTTAGTGTATTCAGCAACTTCACCTGTTAGTACTTTCCTACGATATTTTGGTATCCATATGAAGTGGTAGTTGCAGAGGTACTTTACATGCCTAGTTGATTTGTATTCCACACTTTAAAGTATTCAAAATAATTTTTAAACTTTACCCCGCCTTAAAAGGCGAGGCTTGCCTCACATTTTGTCAATAAGTGGTTTAGAATTTGGTGTAATGGTAATGATTGCTATGATAATTACTGCAAAACTCGTATATAGAGGGTGAGTAAGATGGCAGTTATTCAAAACCAAGAATATTTGAATAAATTGGATAAAACATTCAAAATTATATTTATTATAGGGTTAATAATAATATTTGCTGTTGCAATAGCTGAGACTCAAAACTACAAAGGCTTCTCTCCAACACCTTCACAAGTAGCCACTGTAGGTTATATAGTTGCATTACTCTTAGTTATTGCTGGAGTTATCTACTCTCAATTCCCGCCATCAGTTTTAGGTAAACCTATTAAGGAAGAAAATAAAAGTTAATATTTTTTACTTCTTTTATTTCTTTAATGCTTTCTTTAGAGTTTTTCCCACTGGGAGAGATTATTCATGGTAGTGATAAAGAGAAATTTATCTTGAGCAAGTTAAAAGAAAAATTCGGTGGTTCTTTACATACTATAAAGACTAAAGAATGGGTAATTGAAAACTTTGAGCTTTATGTAAATGGTAAAAAAGTAAATGGTTCTCTTCTTCCTTATACTTCTGGTTACGTTAAGGGAAAAGTGGGTAAGGAGATTAGGTATTATGAAATGCCCCCTCACCCTTTTATGGTTAAAGACCTTTATGATAAGACAGTTGCAGAGGGTTATAAAGGCGTTATATTTTTCGATCAAGGAAAACTGAGAAGAATAAGTGTTGGTTCAAAGATCCCTGCTGTGTTTTCTGAAGTACCTTTAAAGGATGGGGATGAAGTTGAGATCTATTCTAAATCTTATTTAAGAGAGAATGAAAGTTATAATTTAGAGGTTGAGGCTATTCCCGGGGAAGATTATATAGTAATTGGTGCTCATGTAGATCATTGGTTAAGCGGTTATCATGATAATCTCTTTTCTCTGGATATAATCGAGGGGTTAAAAGTTGAATTGAAACACCATGGTCTTAAGTTCCTTTTCTTTTCCTCTGAGGAAGGTCCAAGATGTTGTAACGGATCTTTTCAGCATAAAAAAGACAACACTTTTATTATGATTTCTTTAGATGCTCTTTTCCCTAATAGGGTTGTTTTCTCGGCAACTCCAGATTTATTTCAGTTTTCTCAATTCTTTAATGTAAAAAGAATAGAAATGCCAACTCCTTTCTCAGATCACTTCTCTTATATCTTAGAAGGCTATCCTGCAATGGTACTTTATAATGATGATTTAATTCCCTGGTATCATTCAGATAAGGATTTACCATTAGATGAAGATAAGGTATATCTGAAAGAGATAATACAAGGACTAAGAAAAATGTTAGAGAAGACTGACAACGTTACCAAGGAAGAATTAGATAAAATATTTTTTGATTATGCCAAGCAACAAGGATTTGAAATAAAGGAAAGGAAAGGGAGTATAATACCCTTAGGTTTAACATCAACATTTAAAAAGTTGCAATAATAGCAATTGAAAGTATAATTATTGCTGATATCCAGTATGCAACTAACCTTATTCCACTAGAATAATATTCGCCCATGATCTTTTTATTCCTTGAGATTATTCCAAGGATTACTATTGGTCCAATTAGAGCATAAACGAAGAATACTAGGAGATCAAGTATTGTATTTATTAACATGGAGGGAGGTAATAGTAATGTAACTAAAACTGCCGGTATACTTTCAATAACATATATCTTCCAAGCACTCCTTTTTGGGATTCCGAGTGCCTCAACCACTCCCCAAGCACTGCCTAAAGAAATTACAACTAATGCAAGGAATCCAGCACTTATTAGCCCTATGGAGAAAAATATTGGAGAAAGATCACCAGCTATAGGAGTCATTACGGTTGCTAATTGGGAAGCACTGGCAAAAACTGATGGATCAGAAGCGTTTTTTATCCCGGCAAATGTCATTTCTACAATTACCATTAAGATTTCAGTGGCTATTGCTCCAAGTAATGTCTCTTTTCTCATATGTTTAATAACTTGTGATTTGTATTCTATTGCATCAATCTCCTTTAGTTTAATCGCTGTAGCTGAGGCTTGGAAATATAGCATAAATGGCATTATTACTGCCCCTACATTGGCTGCAATAAGAAAAAAGAATAGGGGAGAGGGTTTAAAATAGATAGGCGAATAATCTTTTACTCCTCGTAAAAATAGGGTAGCTGTAAGCCCAACTATTAGGGCTAGCGAGATACCTAAAAGAACTCTTTCTGCTTCTACATATTTCTGTTTCGTAACTATTAGAATGTGGATAATAAAAATAGCTGGAATACTTATAATTAATGGAATTCCTAACACCTCAAATCCTATGGCTATCCCCATATATTCTATAGCATAAGTAAATGCGTCTGTTATTGCCATAGGTAATGCCATAATTGCTGCAACTCTTTTACTGTAATTTTCTCTAATTACTTCTCCTAAACCTTTACCCGTGGCAACTCCAATTCTACCCGAGGTCTCTTGTATAATATAAAGTGGAATTACTAAAAGTAAAAGAATCCATACAAATCCATAATTATATACAGCACCAGTCTGTGCAGCACCTATAATGCTACTAGCGTCCATGTCAGCCATCATAACAAGCCATGCAGGACCAAAGACTTTTAAGAAATTAATTGTTTTTTCGCTTGTCGTAATTCTTTTACGCCACATCGTAAATAAATATATTCAAAGATACTAATAAGTATTATTCCTTAGATTTTAGTAATAGAAGGATCCTTAGTTAGTAGAGTTTATAAATAAAATAAAACAAGAAAAGAATAAAAAATCATATTCCAGCTTGTTTTTTAAGTTCGTTCAATTTTTCTATGTCAGCGAGTAAATCATTCAATTGATTAGCAACTTGTGGTATCTTTTTTAGTTCTTCTACTATTTGTAGAACGTCATCCCATACCTCTTTCATGAAAATATCTGGATTATATCTGTGGAGTGTCATTATAGAGAGAGTTACTGATATTCTTCTTGCAAGCCCGTTTTGTGTTAGTAAATCTTCATTTTGTACTAATATATTATTTAATTGATCTATGAGATTGAAAATATATGGTTGCATTTCTTTAAGTTCATTTTCACCAGGTTTAAGGAGCTCTTCTTCTACCATCATAATTATAATTTAATTTTTTAAATTAAAAAGTTTTAAATTACCTTCCATTTCACATTAACTTTAATACTTCTCGTTAGTGTGTCTTTAAGAGGACACCTCCTCTCAGATTCTTCTAATACTTTTTCCAATAGCTCTTTGTTATCAGCTTTTACTTCAATTTCATAGGATATATCAAGAAAACCGGGAGGTATATTAGGATCTCCTTGAAAGCCTTTAGGATCTAGATTCCCTTCAATATATCCGTTCATCTTCTCAATTCTTAGCCCTTTTTCATTAGCAACGTAGTAAACTGTTAGCATGAGACAAGATAAGGCTGAAGCAAGTAAAACTTCTTCTGGTGTTGGATAATCAGAACCTAGTAAGCCTATAGTAAATTCAGTATCTTTTACGCTTACTTTTACTTTATCCCCCTCTAAAATTCCTTCAACGGTAAAAGTTATCATGATATCATCCCTAAATCCTTTAAAATTGCTAATTCGATTGAATATCTTAAATATAAATGTGTTTTCTCTTCTGGATCTAAATTTCTATTTATTTTTGCCTCATAATTCTCTATTTGTCTTGTAACTACTGTACTAACGTTCACTTCAATAGGAGGCTTATTAACTTTAAAAGTATAATACAAATCCAAAAGTAACTCGTACATTTCCTCATCAAGGTATAATACGTATTCATCATTAACTATAGGAATTAGTTTTCCATCAACATCTAACATCTTTCCCTTAAAATAAGGTCTCCAGCTGAGCATGGAATTCTTTATTGTTTCCCATGATGGAGGAAATCCCTTAAAGTCGTCAGCACTAGGTACTTCAACAATCTTATAAGTCTTCCCATTAAGTTCAATTTCGCCAACAATCTCTAAATCGAGGTTTCCAACTTTTACTTTCATATGAGTAAAATTTTTTTCTTTTTTAAAATATAATGTTATCTGGGATTTAACATGATGGTTACTCAACAACAGAAAGAAACTGAGAATCCAGCATTAGAATGTTATAAACCAGAAGCATTATGGAAATATGTATCAGTAGAAGAGTGTTTTAGGGCTCACGGTGTAAATCCACAGAGGGCTATCTAATGTTAATCAGAGATATTATGACAAAAGATGTGATTTATGTAACTAAAGGTACTTCTATTTTTAAAGCCTTGGAAATTATGATTAATAACAACATAAGGAGGCTTCTAGTTGAAAAAGACGGAATCATAACTATACGCGATATTATTTACAATTGGAGAAAAATTGATGGGACAGTAGAAGAGATAATGAATAAGGATATTGTTTTCATAACACCTACTTCAGACATAAAAGAGGCTTGTAGAATTATGACAAGTGAGGGAATAGGCTCATTAGTTGTGGGTGATGGAGTTAGAATTGTAGGAATCGTTACCGAAAGGGACTTAATTAGGCATTGTAAAGTTAAAGGAGATGTGAAGGTAGGGGACGTAATGAATGTTGACCCATTAGTTGCAACTAAAGAAACTAAATTATCAGACATCGCCGATTTTATGAAATCTTACTGGCAAAGACATGCAGTAATAGTAGATGAAAAAAGACCTATAGGTGTAATATCAGCAAAAGATATAGGAAGAGCGTTACTGGCAAAAAGGGACTTAACAAGCGTTAAAGCTGAAGGGTATATGACATTAAATGTTTACAAAGTTACTCCAGATTCATCTCTAGAGACTGCTAGATTACTCATGGCTGAGAAAAATATCGGGTTCCTTCCTGTTGTGGATGCTTTGTCGTTATTAGGAAGTGTAGGTGAAAGAGAAATATTAGCTGTCTTATCTATATAACTTCTTGAACTTCTGGTTTATTTAAGATTTCTTTAAACGCATTAACTAGATCGTCTGCGGTAAAACCAAATATTACTGGTTTCTTTTCTTCAAACACTTTTCTTATAATTTTTTCAAAATCAGAGACGCTAGCTCCTTTTAACGAATCTTCTAAATACTCTAAAAAGTCTTTCGGAGACATTATAAAGAAGTCACCTGAAATAGAAACTTCATCAAATTTCTTATTTACTATTTTTACTGTAATCCTAACTAGTTTTCTTGCTTTATAATCTAGGTGACATAAAGCAACAGCACTATTAATTTTAACACATCTTTCTGTATGTAATTCTGGATGTCTATTATCTTTGTAATAAATCCACTCTTCATTCATCTTCTCTTTAGCTAATCTGTCCCAAAGTTCTATTTCCTCTGGTGTTAAATTAGCCTCTTCAAACTTAACTCCTAAAGATTTTTCAAATTCTTCTTTTAACTTTTTATTAATCTCTTCCCTAGGTGGAATATATCCTAATTCTTTTTCCAGGCTTGTTAGCCAGTCACTCATTTCTTTAGCCATTTTATCTCTGAATTTTTCTGTAGGTACTCTAATACATTTACTTATTAAATCTACATCAAGGCTAAGTAAAATATTACCAGTAATAACAACTGCCTTATTATAGGTCATTGCGCCATTTCCACTAATTTTCTTACCGTTTACTACTATATCCTGATCTCTAAGCTGTGCGTTAATACCGTAAGATTTTAACACATTTACAACTGGGGTAAGGTATTTTTCATAAAGTGCTTTAGGACTAGAAGGTGCTTCATCGGCTTTTACTACAATAAAGTAATCATGTTCTCCGGGTGTAATAACTACTGTTCCACCGCCAAGATCTCTTCTAACTACAGGAATACCCATTTTCTTAGTAAATTCAAGGTTTACTTCTAGCCATACTTCTTGATGAACTCCAACATTAACAAAAGGTTTATCAGAGTAAAAAACTAAAAGTGTGTTTTTCCCTCCTCTTGAGACATAATCAGCTACAGCTACAAAAGATGTTACCATATGATAGCCGTCTTGAGGAGGGAGGGAAATAAACCTCCAGGACATTTCATAGCCTCTTGCACTGTAGTTTCTCACTATTAATCAGTTCAGTTAATTTAGATACTGCTGCGCTTCCAGTAACCAATTGCTTAAGCTCTTCTGGATTGTTAACTTTCATCTTTACTAACCATCCCTTTCCGTAAGGATCTTGATTAACTAAAACCGGGTTTTTCTCGACATCTGGATTTACATCAATAATTTCTCCACTTGCTGGTGCTGGGACTGGTCCAGCCCACTTTCCGCTCTCCATTGTAGCTACTGGTTTACCCCTTTCAACTTTAGTTCCCTTTTTCTTTAATCTAACCTTAACTACCTTACCAGCCATTGTTTGTGCAATATCAGTTATTCCTACTACTATGACATCTGGGGCTTCTTGTTTTGCCCATACAGTATTCTTACCTTCTATGAAATATAATAAATTTTCTGGAATTTCACAATTTGAGACATTTGCCATATTTAACCCTCTCTTCTACTATATCTAAGAAATATAATAAAAATGTTTTGCTCGAAAAAGAAATTTAAATTAATTATCTAATTACTCTTTTAGCGTCATTTTCAAATATTTTAACAGCCTCAGATACTGGGAGTAATTTTTCCTTCTTTATGTCTCCTTTTATTTTAACTATCCATGCATCATATGGTTTTTCGTTAATCAGAGTTGGATTTTTTACAACTTCATCATTAATGTCAACTATTTCTCCTTCTACGGGTAATCTAAATTTTCCAATCCACTTAGCAGATTCTAATGTGAAAATTACACTTTTAGGAGTTACTTTTTCCCCTTTATTTTTAGTTGTAACTTGAAATATTTTACCAGCCATATATTGACCAAGTGATGTTATACCTACAGTAACCATGTCTCCTTCAATTTTTACCCATACATGTTCTTCTGGGTAGTAATAAAGCTCATCTGGAAATTCAAAACCTTCTACTTGCATGAGTTAAAGTATAAAATTTAATCTTATTAACTTTTATTATTAATTAATGAAATACGCCGTTTGGATCGATGGAGTAATCCTAAAGATAGACCTAACCGATATTTTATATAATATCTACAAGGGCACACCTATAACAGATATTCCTATTACAACTGAAACATTTGAGGATTGGAAAGAACTATTAAATATACGTGATGAGATTTATTTACTTTCTCCATATGATGAAAAAACTACAAAAGAGATAGTTAACAAACTAGAGCTTAATTTTCCCTTTATTAGTAATAATGGTAAGACTAAGCCTTCAAAAGCTCCCTATGAAGAATTATTTAGAAGGACTAACTGGGATCCATTAAATGTAATAACAATCGGTTCATCTCCCTTAGATTTGCTCTCAGCAAGATTTTACGATTCAAGAATAAAGGTAGTATGCATAGAAAGATTTAGAGACTGTTCGAGATATAGTCCTTATTTAATTAGTAAGGATATGTCTTCCTTAATTAATTCCCTAAGAAGATTAAGAAAGATTTAGGTATTTTGTAGGATCTTGGATGTTTGCGCTTTTAAACGCTTCTTTTCTTTTTAAACATTGACTACATTGTCCGCAATGATATTTATGACCTAAAAGGCAAGAATAAGTCAAGGAAGGATCTAATCCAGCCGAAACACCTAGCTTAAGTAGAAATGACTTTGGCATACCAGCAAAAGGTGTTGAGACTTTTACTTTTAGAATTTCTCCCAAATTTTTAAGTTCTTTAATTATCTCTATTCTATTTTGTTCATATTCACAATCTTCTTTAACGCTAGCAATTATAATCTCTTCATATCCCTTTTCTTTGGCAAAAGCAATTGCAATTGGTATTATTACTAAATTTCTGTGAGTTATTGGTTCGTGTGGCTTTAACCAGATATCAGATATAAATAATTCTCTAATTTTTCTTATATCAGCTACTAATAACTTCTTATTTAATTTTTCACAAATAATTTTACTGCTTCTCAATTGCATTCTTGCTGATCTTTGTCCATAGTTTATGAATAGGCAATCAAAATCAAGTCCCCTTCTCGTGTAGTAATAAGCAGCTGAAGAAGAGTCTAGTCCACCAGACATTAAAAGTAATGCTTTCATAATTATATTTTAATACTTTTTATTCTAATTATAAATTGTGTCTATTGAAAACGAGGCTAAGAAATTAGCTGCAACATACGCTAGATGGCTGAGAAATCCTCAAGAAGCGCTGTTTGGTAAGCAAGGAGGAAGAGGGATAGTAATGATTATTTATGATAAGGTTAAGAGTGCTAGAACAAAAGATGAGATAATAAAAGCGTTAGATTTATCTCAATATTCAGACTTAGATAAGTCAACTTATAATGATTTATCTAGGTTTTTTAATGAGCTTATAAATAAAATATCTCAGTTTGATGATCAAAATGCTATAAAATTTACAGTAGAGGCATTTAGGTATTTCCAAATTGCCCTTTTTACAAAAATAGAAGATATTAACAAAGGTTATTGGGCTTAATCTCTTTTTGCTAAAAAACTTTTTTTGATAAAATTTAAATATATGATTTATGAAATATTTTATATGCAACTAGAAACAGAAAGAATAACCTTGCCCTCAGGAAAAGAGGCTAAATTAATAGATGCATTAACTTTTTGTTATGATATTTCAGATACAGAGTTTAAAGTATTACAAACAGTTATTGAAAAGAAAACTATAACTGAAGATGAATTAGTAGAAATGCTAAAGTTATCTAAAGCTTCTGTAAATAGAAGTCTTAATAAACTGGTTTCTTTAGGTTTTATTGAAAGAGAAAAAGTTCAGTCAAATAAAGGAGGAAGACCAAAATACCTCTACAAAGCTCTAGATAAAGAAGAGCTGATGAAAAAACTTACTGAAGATTTTAAGAAATGTTCAGAAATGTTCATCAATACTCTTCCTTCATTTATTCGTTCTTCTTTTGGCAGTTAAAAACAAATTTTTCTGGCTCTCTCATAAAAGCCAATTGACATATCTCCGTGTCAAAATAGTATACAATCTCATTAAACGTTACCTTATATGGTGTACATTCGGCTTCAAAGAGCCTGTTACACACGGGGCAAACAACTTTCATATTCATTAAAAAAGTAAATACATTTTTAAGTTTGCACTCTTAATGTAAGTTATGGAAGTTGTTGATGCAACTAACGCAGAATGCCCTGAACCTTTTATGAAAACAGTAGCCAAATTAATGAGTATTAAATCAGGGTCTGTAAAGGTATTATTTAAAGATCCTAAATGTGTTGATATGATTAAAGAAGCCATAAACTTAATGAATTGCAAGATTATAGAACTTACAAATCAAAATGGTGTTTATTTAATGATTATTGAAAAAGGAGAAGATAGTAAAGAAATTAAAGACGTTAAACTAGGTGGCTGCTAATTCCATTCTTTTTGCGCAGTTAAGCAAGTCATTTCTTATTTTCTCTAGAATATTTGATGAAATAGAGTAGTAATACTTTGGTCTTCCAATTTTCTTTCCTTCTGTTTTAGTCCTAACAACAAGACCTAGTTCTATCAATTTCTTTAAGCTATTTTCTACAGTAGTCTTACTTAGCTTGAAAATATCAGCTAATTCTTCAGAGGTTATAGGTTTCTCTATTTCTACCATCTTTAGTAAAACAGCTACATCTGTATCTGTAATTTTATAACAACATCTAATTTCATCTTTTTTGGACTCTAGTTTTTCTTTCATCATAAAATACCTTATCTTTTTTAATATTTAAAAATTTCTCAAAGTTTAAAACGTTAAGGGTTATTTAAAAAAATTAAGGTTATAGTACAATTTTCTTCTCTCGTTATTTCTATAAATTACCCTTGTTTTCTCCTAATAGAAATCTTTAAATAAATAAAATAACTTTATTTCTTAAGGATGACTACATTTAGATTTATTGTAGAGCGAGGACCTCAGGATCTAATATTGGCTGGAGAAGAAGCATTATTAGAAAGTGTAAGTAACGGTGCACCACCTATTCTTAGGTTTGTAATATTTGATCCGACGGCCGTTTTAATTGGTTACCATCAAGCGGTAGAGCAAGAAGTCAACATAGAGGAAGTAAAGAAAAGAGGTTGGGATATAGGAAGAAGACCTACTGGTGGAGGAGCAATTATAATGGGAAAAGAACAATTAGGTTGGGAAATTTACGCAGAAGCCTCACATCTCGGTTACACTCCAGAAGAGGCAATAAGAAGAGGAGCCGAAGGTGTAATAAAAACCTTAGAAAAACTTGGTATAAAAGCTAATTTCAGGCCTAAAAATGACGTAGAAGTAAATGGCAGAAAAATCTCTGGTATTGGAGCCTTTTCACAAGGTAAATATATAGCAGTTACTGGAACTATTCTAGTAGATTTTGATGCAGAAGCAATGGTTTCTGTGTTAAGGCTTACATCAGAGAAATTGAGAGATAAATTAGCTAAGGACTTTAGAGATAGACTGACATGGGTAAACAGGGAATTAGGTAATAACGTGGAGATGAGTCAAATTATAAGCTTAGCAAAACAATCTTTTGAAGAATCTTTAAATGTGAAATTAGAGGACTCAACTTACACGGAAGATGAAAAGAGATTAATTTCAGAACTTAGAATGAAATATTCCTCTCCAGATTGGATCTACAATCTAAGGAAATCACTTGAAGGTGATATTAAATATATTGAGAAGAAATTCCAAGGAGGTCTCATTAAACTTCAAGTTAAAATGGCAGGAGATAAAATGATAGAAGCTGTGCTCATAACTGGAGATTTCTTCATTGAGCCTAGAAGAGCAATTTATGACTTAGAGGCAAGACTAAAATGGTCTAGAGTCGAGGATATAGAAAGAGAAATTAAGGATTGGTATAAAGGCGTTAAGATAATTGGTATAACTGCTGATGATCTTATCAATTTATTCAAGGAGGTCTTGTCAAAATGAGAAAATTATATCTTTATGCACCAGCGTTAAAGAAATATGAGACAGATTACCTTAATTCAGAGAACGGTTGGAGGATGGTATCAGTTACTGGGACAGCATGTGCTTTTAACTGTGATCATTGTAATAGACGTATTTTAGAAGGCATGGAGGATGCATCTACCAGAGAAAAAATGAAAAATGTTTTAGAAAAAGTTATAAAAGAAGGACATAGGGGACTAATATTATCTGGAGGCTCGTCTGTTAGGGGAGAAGTACCAATTTGGCGTTATTCAGATTTATTAAGTAATTATGCAAATAAATTAACTTTCATTGCGCATACTGGTGTAGTTAGAAATCCAGAAATAGCAGAAAAGTTTGCAAAAGCTGGAGTAAAGATAGCATTACTTGATATGGTTGGTGATAATGAAACTATAAGAGATGTGTTAAAACAACCTTTTACCGTGGATGATTATCTAAATTCATTTAAGTATTTGAAGTCAGCTGGAATAAAAATTGCACCTCACGTAATTGTTGGTTTAAGTAGAAAAGGAATTGACGGAGATCTACATGCAATAGAGCTTTTGAAGGAAGTTAATCCAGATACAGTAATTATAGTTGGCTTAATGCCATTAGTAGGAACTAGAAATACAAGACAACCTACTCCACAAGAACTGATAGCAGCATTAAGGAAAGCTAGAGATGAATTCTCAGTTCCAGTTATGTTAGGATGTGCAAGACCAAGAGGTTCTGCTTATCTTGAGGTTGATAAATTTGCAGTAGATTATGATATTGATGGGATAGCCTTCCCAGAAGAAGAGGTTATTCCATATGCAAGAAATAAAAGGGAAATTATTTTTAGTAATGCATGTTGTGGAAATGTTATTTTTGATGTTTTAGGGGTGATTTAAATGTTAAGAATGGTAAGTAGTCCAGATTGGGTAAGGTTAAGTTTCGGAGCGGATATGGTATTAGGTTTTAGTCCAGGTGTTTTTTTACATAATGCGCTAAATACAACAATAAACTTATTACAGTACTATCCAGATGGATGTAAAGCCAATTGTTCTTATTGTGGACAAGCTAGAGAAGTAGCTCAAGGTCCTGAGTGTAAGACGTTAATAAGAGTAGAATGGCCATTACGCAGATTAGATGATGTAATAAAGAAAATTAAGGAGAGACAAGGAGATCCAAGATATGGTTTACAAAGAATATGTGTAGGTCAATTAGCCCATCCTAAGGCTGCGCAAGATTCTATAGAAATCACTAGAAGAATAAGAGAGGCAGGAATTGAGTTATCTATCTCAGAATTAATAACACCAACGTATACATTTAAACATCATTTAATAGAGATGAGAAAAGCCGGAGGAGATATGGTAGATGTTGCCATAGATGCAGCTAGTAAAAGAGTGTTTGAAGAAACTAGGGGTAAAAAAGTTAGGAGTATGCATAGTTGGGAAAGATATCTACAAGGTATTGATGAGGCAGTCGAAGTATTTGGAAAAGGAAATGCTGGAATACATCTTATTATTGGTTTAGGAGAAACTGAAAAAGAAGCTGTAGACATTATGTGGTATGCTCATTCAAGGGGTGCAAAAATTACATTATTTGCATTTTATCCAGAACAAGGAACTCCTATGGAGAAAGTAAAACCAGCCCCCGTTAACGTTTATAGGAGAATGCAAATAGCAAGATGGTTAATAGAAAATGATTTGGTGGATTATTCAGCATTTAAATTCGATGAAAAAGGCATCTTATTAGATGTTGATATTCCATCTGACTTATCAATTGATGAGTTAGCCCCGGCATTTATGACCTCTGGTTGCCCCGGCTGTAATAGACCCTACTCTAATGAGAGACCTAACATGGAATTTAGGAACATACCATGGTATCCTTCAAGAGAAAAAACATTACAAGCTATAAAGCAAAGTAGACTTCCTACGTTAATAAAACGCTTCGAGCAAAAGCAATGAAGATCTTAAAAGGTAGTCTTTTAAGTTTTTTCTCTAGTGGTTTTCCATCACACGTTAAGATAAAGGCTATTGATCTTAGTTCGCCAGACCAAGAGAATTTTTATTCACCATTTTCTGGTATTATAGAAAAAATAGAGAAAGTTAAAATAGGAAGGCCAAATAAGTATACAAAAATAGATTATGATGTGGTAATGTATATAAACAGTAATGGGAAGAGAATAAAGGTTCTTCATGTAGAGCCATATCTAGAAGAAGGTAGTGAGATAAAGGAAGGTGAAAAAATTGGTAAATTTTTAGAATCACCTTATACTGCTGGAGATTTTAAGCATGCACACATAGAAGGTATTACGTTTAAATTTCCTTCAATAAAAAGATATAGAAGTTCTTCGGTTGGTCAAGTTATAAGTGTTGAAAAGGACTACTTTGATGTTAGGATTTTAGATTATTCTGAAGCTGGAAATTATTATGGCGTAGGTTGTTGTGGTGGATTGCTAAACACCAGTTTTCCTTTCGGTTGTTATGGGGGAATAATTGGAGACTGGGACGGTTCCTTATCTTTTCTAGATTTTAATCTAGGTTATCCTTATAAGGTTAAGAGGAAAAATGTAATAATGTTTGAAGGAAAGAAAGGGTTAATAAGGAACTGGGAATTTGAAGCTTCATTTAAAGTGCTATCCAATAAACCTATTTGTGGAAGTTCATTTATTGAAGTTGTATTAGGTTATAATACTCCTCCAATGATAAGAGTATTTAGGAAACCAATTTTCAAAGAGGGGGAAGAGATTAAACTTGAAGACTTAAAGAAGATGATCTGAAATGCTGGGTATTGTATGGGATGATAAATTTAAAGAAATAGCATTTTCCCATCCAATGATTAAGGATATAGCAAAAGAAAGGATTAGAAGATTCATAGAAATAGCAAGGCAAAAGCTTAATTTTATTGAAATAAAGCCAGAAAAAGCTACAATAGACGATCTTTTAAAGATACATGACGAGAGCTACGTTAAGAAAATTGAAGAAGTAAGCAAGTTACCCTATATTGGTTTTCTTGACGGTGGGGATACAATTCATTATCCGGGAATGATAGATGATGTATTGTTAGTCTTAGGAGCATCAATTACTGCAATAAAATACTCTAGATTTATTGAAAAAATTTATATACCATTAGGTGGATTTCATCACGCGTTACGGCAAAGGGCTATGGGATTTTGTCCAATCAATGATGTCGCATTTACCGCATTAGCTTTGCTCGAAAAAGGTGAAAGAGTTGCTATAATTGATGTTGATGCTCATCATGGTAATGGTTTACAAGAGTATCTTTACGACAAGTCAATTCTTAAAATAAATATTTTTGCGTATGACGGTAAATTTTTCCCTGGAACGGGGAAAATAGAAGAAAGAGGTATTGGTGATGGTAAGGGGTTAAACTATAACGTTCAGCTTCCTTTATATTCTGGCGATGATGTTTTTGAGGAGGCTTTGCGAATTTTAGAGATTGTACCAGATTTTAATCCGACTTATATACTCATAGTTGGTGGAGTGGACGGACATAAGGATGATGGTTTAAAATCCCTTAATTTATCTTGTAACTCTTATAATCTTCTCGGTTTAAAGGTTAGAAGGATTTCCTTAAACTCTAAGGTAATTGGATATGGAGGTGGGGGGTATGGGAAAATGTCGTCTGAATGTATGGTTTCCTTCTTACTTGGTCTTGAAGGGAAAAGAGAAGAGATAGAGGCAAAAACTTTTTCAGAAAAAGAAAAAATTGAAAAAGTTAAAAACGAGATTAACTTATTGCTTCAAGGCTTTTCCTAAATCCTCAGCAAACTTTACTAATGCACCTATTGCATAGCTTGTATCCTTATTTCCTAAAGCTCCTACTAATCCAAATGTGCTTACTGGTTTAACACTAGGCAAATCATTAATCCACATCTTTAATGCAATACCCATCTTCTGTGTAATCATGACTAAACCATCTATTAATTGTGGATCTCCCAATACCTCAAAGACTTTCATTAATTTATCTAGAACTCCAGCTTTTTGTAACTCAGCCATTCTCTCTAATAAGGCAAGCATTGATGTCATATCTACTTGAGAAAGTAATTTTACAGTCTTTTCACTTGTTAATTGCTTTAGTAGAGGTGTTAATGCGAGAAGTGCATTTAACGTAGAGTCAATGTCTATTTGTTCTAGTAGTTTTAGTGCTTTGTCGCTGGTTAGTTTTTGTAGTATTGGTGTTAGTTTTTCTGTTGCTCCTAGTAGTGAGTCTATGTCTAGGCTTTCAATAACTTTGAGTGCTTTATCACTAGTAAGCTTCTGAAGTAAAGGCATTAATCTCTCTGTTGCATTAAGCAAACTGTCTATATCTAAGGACTGTAGTAATGAAACTGCTCTATCGCTTGTTAGTTTTTCTATTAGTGGCCATATTGCTTGTATTTTTGTTATTTGGTCCATTCCGAATGATATTAGTGCATTTATTAAGTCAGCCTTCTGAACAGCATCTAGTAAATCAATAGACTGTTGCATTAAATTGATTAACATATCAAGTTGCCCTCTTTTTTGCATTTCTGCTGTCATATTGGCAATTTTATTTAATAATGGGATCATCTTTTCAGTAGTATCAAGCAAATTATCAATGTCTATTTGTTCTAGTAGTTTTAGTGCTTTGTCGCTGGTTAGTTTTTGTAGTATTGGTGTTAGTTTTTCTGTTGCTCCTAGTAGTGAGTCTATGTCTAGGCTTTCAATAACTTTGAGTGCTTTATCACTAGTAAGCTTCTGAAGTAAAGGTAATGATTTTTCAGTAGCAGTGAGAAGAGAATCTACATCAAGGCTTTGAATAAGGTTTAGTGCTCTATCGCTTGTTAGTTTTTCTATTAGTGGCCATATTGCTTGTATTTTTGTTATTTGGTCCATTCCGAATGATATTAGTGCATTTATTAAGTCAGCCTTCTGAACAGCATCTATAAGTGAAATTGCTTGGTCAGTTAATGCAATTAATTGATCTAATTCACCTTTCTTATCTAATTCACCTAGTTTATCCATTAGTTTCTCTATAGTAGGTAAAGAGTCGACTAATTTTGATAGTCTCTGTATGTTTTCTGGTGAGGTTAATTTTTCTAAGGGATCAGTTACTGTTTGTGACATTTTATCTCCACAAATTTATTAACATATTTATTTATATAGTTTAATTATGGCTGACTTTGTAGTAATAACATTTAGTTCCTTAGATTATCTTAAGGATTTGGTGGAAAAATATAAAGATAAAAAATTAGTCGTTACTACTCTTACCTTATCTAAGGCTCTAAAAAAGGGGATAAATCCATTAGTTTACGATAAAATTTGGATAAGGGCTTATTCTCATAAGCCAGTTAAAATTTATGGTTTAGATGAAGCAGACTCTGAATCACTTTTAGTTGCTCAAGAATTATCTGCTAAGTTAATTACATCTGACGAAAATGTGGAAAAAATAGCAAAAGAAATGAAAATTAATGTTGTTCGCTACCCTTAGCTAACATTTTTAATATTATAGTAGGAGGAAAACTACCTGGTATCTCTGTTTTTTCATTTAGTACAATCTTAGGAACATTCAAAACCCTATGTTTCTTCCCTAAATCATCATAAGTAGTTACATCAATAATTTCTAAGCTAATATTACTATTAAGTATAGGAAGTTGATATAATAATTCAGCTGCTATAGGGCATTTAGTACAATCTGGTGTTACAAATAATTTTATATTACCGCGAATGTTAGCTGCTAATTCTTTTTCTTTTTCATCAAGCTGTATTACATTATTAGATATTCTAACTAGAGCATTTAAAAAGGGCCAAAACTCATTAATTGCAGGAATTCCATAATAAGAGAAATATAACCTATTATTTTTGTACACCTTTATATATGGTTTATCACAACCTTCTTTACTAACTATATTTAACTTATCCTTGAAATAATCGAATATTTCTTCAGCTTTACAACCTTCCAATGTTATATCTTTTATATAAGCTAAATACTGAGAGACTATATAATCGTAGCTCATAAAAAGTACCTCAAACTCTCTATTCCTTCTAACGCTTTAATTAACTTTTCTTCTAAATCTTTTCTATCATTAAACGTCTTTATTATAAACAATACATTACCAGAAATTTCATATTCTAGAGGTGCGCCTAAACCTTGCGATATTCTTGATGCTCTTGCATACTTAATACCCATAGAAACTAAATCATCTAATGACTCTTTTCCAGTTGGTAAAGGTATTGGTAATCTTATACTGTTATTCTCTATATAGAACTCATAGTCATCCATTATGATTTTTTCTGTTTTTCCATCATTAACGAGTTGAAATCCCTTCTTTTTTAAGTATTCCTCTAGGCTTGACATTGTTTCTCATTATTATTTATATAAGTCAACATCTAAATCAAATTCTCCTCTTGCCGCATTAACGAGAATCTCACTTAAGGAAGGATGAATGAATATTGTAAAAGCTAAATCTCTGATTGTAACTCTCTTGCGTATAGCCAAAGCCATTATATTTATGAGCTCCTCAGCATTATCACCAATTATTTCTGAATAGACAATAGTACCGTTCTTATCAATCCCTATTAATGCAAATCCCTCCCTTAACCCTTTTATTATTGCTCTAGTATCAGCATTATAAGGAAACTTAAGAAACTTAACTGCTTTATCTTTTTCACCTGCTATACCTATTTGTGGATCTGTATAGATTACTTGAGGTGTTCCAGTATAATCCATATATTCACATGTACCTAAGACATTAAGGGAGGCAATAATTGCCTCCATATATGCAACATGTGCAACTTTTTTCTCCTTATTTACAATATCGCCAATAGCATAGATGTTCTTAATATTAGTCTGCATTCTTTCATTAACTATTATTCCTTCCTTTCCAATTTCCACATTTAGTTTTTCAAATCCTTTTGGATAATTTGGTTCCCTTCCAGTGGCATATACTACAATTTCTCCATCAAATACACCTTTGTTTGTATAAACTTTTTCTCCGTATATCTTCTCTATTTTAGAATTCTCTATGATATCTATCCCATCAAACTCTAGCGAATCAATCATTAATTTTCTAGTTTCTTCATGAAGTTCTTTTAATATTTTGCTTCTTGTTAAAAGAGTAACTTTAGTTCCTAATTTTGCAAATATTTGAGCAATTTCAGTACCAGCAACTCCTCCACCAATAATTACCATTGATGAAGGAATAGTATTAAGTCTGACAACTTGATCTTCGCTTATTGCATTTTCAATACCTTCTATTCTTGGAGGTTTAGGTTTGGAACCAGTAGCAATAATAATCTCTTTAGTAGTCAGTAGCCTTCCGTTGACCTCAACTGTATGATTATCTCTTATTATACCTTCTCCTTCAATTGTCTCTCCACTAGCATTTTCAATCAGTCTCTTACCCGCTGTACTCAAATAGTCTATTATTTCTTCTCTTTTAGAAAAGAAATTATTTAATTTTAAATTAATTTCAATACCCTTATAATTGCCTATTTCGGAAAGGCGTGAATACAAAAAAGAAATATCTGATAAAAAAATACTTGGAACACATCCATAATTTACACAAGTACCTCCAAACTTTTCCTTTTCTACTACTGCTATTTTTTTACCTCTTCTTCCTAATATGACGCCAGCAGTATACCCTGCTGTTCCTCCGCCTATTATTATAACATCATATTCCATGTTAGGTCAGAAGAATAATGCTCTATCAGCGTCGAAGAGTAAATCTATTAATGTTGATCCTCCTACAATTTCTACTCCGTCTACTACATCGCTTTCATTCATGTGGCACATATCTTTAAGACTCTGTACGCATACATACATTTTAACTCCATTATCTTTTGCCATATCGAAGAAATGTATGAATGGATTTCCTCCTTTTCTCCTTTCCTCTTCTTGCCATTTCTTATCCAATAGTTTTGGTCCCTTTATCATAAAGAATACGGATGTTTCATATTCCATTGAAGCAGCTATTGATGCCATGAAAAGAGGTGCGTATGTTCTATCTAAATCTTCTGGTCCATGAGTTACTACAACTAATACTTTTTGTTTCTTTTCTCCTTCACTCATACTAAATCCTCCTAAATAATAGTTTAAACACCAACTTAAATTTTTTATCAAACAAATTTACTCAATGAAAGTTTTGACAAAAAATATAGTGCCATAGTTCTTTCACGATAAAAGCATAGAATTGTGACGTACATAAAAATAGACATTATTAGTTAACTAAGTTTAATTTATACTAAATAAAAGTGAAAATCCTTACGAAATTTTTTTAAAAATGAATATGAGAAAAGCTTATATAATTTGAGATAAAAATGATTATTTGGGTAAAAAACCTTGGCTGAACAAAAGAAAAAACTCTCTATAATCGTTTTCTCTGGTACGATAGATAAGTTAATGCCAGTAGGAATATTAGCATCTGGTGCAGCAGCTGCAGGCTATGAAGTTAACTTATTCTTTACATTCTGGGGATTAACAAATATAACTAAAGCAGGAATTCAGAGACAACCAGCCCCAATAGATAAGAACTATGAGCAAATGGGTCCAATGATGATGCAAAAAATGCAAGAAATGAAATATCCAATGTGGTATCAATTAATTCAACAAGCAAAAGAGGTTGGAGAAGTTAAAGTATTTGCATGCAGTACAACAATGGAATTCTTTGGAATAAAGAGAGAAGATCTAGCTGAGTTTGTTGATGATGTAGTAGGAGTGGCAACATTTTTAGATAGAGCTGAAGGAGGAACAACTTTATTCATATGAGGTGATATGAATGGCTGAAATCAAGATTGCAAAAACATTAGATGTTAAGGGAATGTACTGCCCTGGGCCAGTAATGGAGACTGCAAAAGCAATAAAGCAAATTGGAATTGGTGAGGTTTTAGAGGTTTTAGCAACAGATCCCGCAGCTAAACCAGATATTGAGGCTTGGGCAAGAAGGACCGGCCAACAAATTCTTGATATTCAGCAGCAAGGCGGAGTTACAAGAATACTAATAAAGAGGGTTAAGTAAAGGATATTAATTTATTTTTTTAACAAAATTTATAAGTTAGTTTTCCTACTTTTATTTGATGGCAACTGTAAAAGCTATACCTCTACCAGATGATCCAAGAGTTATGGATATGGCTTATGATGTCCAAGCAGTAGAACCAGAAGAACTCAGAAATTTTGAAAGTAATTTAAAGCCAGAGGAAAGAGAACTTGCAATAAAGTATTGGCAAGCAGTAAAATCTGATTTTAGATTTAATGAATATCTAAGAGGTTGCTTAAATTGTGGTGTATGTACTTCTGGGTGTCCTGCCGCAAAATTCTATGATTTTGGTCCGAGAGAAATGATACAATATATGATGAGAGATGCAGTTGATAAAATTTGGGAATTCGTAAATAAGAAAGTTTGGGCTTGTGTACAATGTTATACTTGCTCAATGAGATGTCCGTTTAATAACGAGATAGCTGGATTAATAATGTTACTTAGAGAATATGCAGTACAATTTGGTTTACCATCTGCTAAAGAAATTCTAGCACCGTATAGAAGAGTCTTATACACTGTAATGACTACTGGTAACCAAGTAACACCAAACATGATTCAACCAGAAGCATTCCCAGATTGGGGTCCACAAGCTGTTGAAGAATCAAAGAATATGGATGTTTATAGAAAGGCAGTTCCAGTTGATTTAATGCAAAGAACTGATATTGGTTGGCAAACATCATTACAGACAGCAGTAGAGTTAATGACTATCTTTATTGAATCTGGTGTACTTGATGCAATAAAGAATGTTGATGAAGACTTGTATGAAATGATCATGGACATGTATGAGGAGAGAAAACAGCAATTAGAAGAGATCAAAGAAAAATATATGAAAGGAGAACTTAACGAGGACGAATTACCCGATAATTGGATGGATTTATAAGTTAAAAATATTTTTTGTATTATTTAATTGAAATTTAGCTAATTTACATGTTCTCATAAAATGTTTAAAATAAAAATTTATATATGACAAAAAACATAGGTGTATGTAAAGGTGGTAAAATGGTTAATCAAGAAGAAAAAAAGCTACATGAGGAGATAAAAGAAGCTTTTCCTTATGCAGATGACGTAGATTGGAATGAGGTATATCAAAGGATTATTTATAGGTATAGTACTCCACACGGCTTACAACATATCAAGGAAGAATTATACAAGTTAGAGGATGAAGGAGAGATAATTGTTCATCATATTAAGCCTAATAATAACCCAGTTGAGGTACAAACATTAAATGGAATGCCAAAGAAGATACCTACAACAAGATTATGGAACCATAAGAGCTGTGGCCAATGTGGGCATATTCCCGGTTATCCAACATCTGTATTCTGGATAATGAACAAACTAGAAATTGATTACTTAGATGAACCTCATCAAACTTCATGTACGGGTTGGAACTATCATGCTTCTGGTGCTTCAAACCCAGTTGCTTTAGCTGGTGTATATGTAAGAAACATGTGGAGAGCTTATGAGACCGGTTACTTCCCATTAATTCACTGTGGTACATCATTTGGTCATTACAAAGAAGTTAGAAACATGATAATATTACATAAAGAGATAAGAGACAAGTTAAGGCCGATAATGAGAAAATTAGACATGGATATTGTAGTCCCAGAGGAAGTTGTACACTATTCAGAATGGTTATATGTAATGAGCAAGAAAGCTGCTCAACATAAAAAATATGATTTAAGCAATATTAGAGTAGCAGTTCATACACCATGTCACGTTTATAAGTTAGTTCCCGAGGATACGATTTATGATCCTGCAGTCTTTGAAGGAAGAAGGCCAGCAGCTCCAACTGGGACCGTAATGAACTTTGGAGCTAAGATTGTTGATTACTCAACTTGGTGGGACTGTTGTGGATTTGGATTTAGACACATATTAACAGAAAGAGAATTTAGCAGAAGCTTTGCACTATTCAAGAAAGTAATTCCAGCAGTTGAAGAAGGTCATGCTGATGTATTTGTAACATCTGATACTGGATGTGTAACAACATTAGACAAGAGCCAGTGGGCTGGTAAAGCCCATGGATTTAACTATAACTTACCAGTATTAGCGGATGCACAATTTGCAGCAATAATGATGGGTGCAGATCCCTATAAGATTGGACAAATACACTGGCATGCAACAGATGTTGAAGGTTTCTTAAGAAAAGTTGGTGTACCAGTTGATGAATACAAAGAACAATTCTTACAATACTTAGCAGACTTAAGAGAAGGAAAAGCACAGCCAGAATACTTATACAAACCACACAGAAAGATTGACTTCTACCTAGCTTTACCAGACAGAGTAAAATGGTATAAAGGTGAGCAAGCTGTTCAAAAGTGAAAAGCAAAGTTTTTTAAATTATTTTTATTTAATTAATATGTAGTTGGTGAAAAAATGGCTGGTGAAAAAGTTCTCGTAATTGGAGCTGGGCCCGCTGGATTATCTGCTACAAAGGAATTGGCTAATTTAGGTGTTAACGTAGTTTTAGTAGAGAGAGAAGCTTTTCTTGGTGGTACTCCAAAAAGATTGAAATATAGCCTATTATTCCCAGAATTAAGGCCTGCCTCAGAAGTAATTGATCCTCTAATTAAATCAGTCCAGGAAAATAAAAATGTTAAAATTTACCTAGAAAGTATAGTTGATAGTGTAAAACAAGAGGGTAATGGATTTACTGTGAATATTAAGGATAAGAGCGGAAAAATTACTACAGAAAAAGTAAATGCAATTATAGCTGCTTCAGGTTTTGAACATTTTGATTCTAGGAGAAAATATGAGTATGGTTATGGGATAATACCAAACATTTATCAAATCTCTGATATTGAAGGTATGCTTTCAGAAAATAGATTAGTAACTACAAAGGGTACACCACCAAAAAGAGTTGCAATCTTATTATGTGTTGGTTCAAGAGACGCCACTGTAGGAAATACTTATTGTTCAAGAGTCTGTTGTGCCGTATCAATTAAGCAAGCAATGGAAATTAAGCAAAGGATTCCAGATGCGGTTGTTCATATTTACTATATGGATATAAGAACTTATGGATTAATGGAGGATAAACTATACTGGAAAGCACAATTAGACTACAGAGTGGGATTCATAAGAGGAAGAATTTCAGAATTCATGAGAGGCCCCAATGACACGGTGATAATTAAAGGAGAAGATACAATGAACTTGAATAGAGCATTAGTAGTTCCATATGATATGGTAATATTAGCTAACGGTATGGAACTAGGTTTAGGTTCAAAACAAGTAGCTAAAGTTTTAGGACTAGAGTTTGAAAGCCACGGATTTGTCAAACCATTAGATCCAGATAGGTTACCAGTTCAATCAACTAAGAAAGGAATATTCCTAGCTGGTGCAATAACTGGTCCTAAGACAATATCAGACTCAATAACAGAAGGATATGCTGCTGCAATGAAGGCTTATGAGTATATTATGAAGGGCACATGGGAGGAACCAGTAAAGGTAGCTACTGCTGAGGTGGCTCATCATTAACATGATTTTTTTAAATGTTGATTATGTAAAAGATATTTTTAATGCTATGTTAGATAAGGATATAAATAATACTGTATCTGATCCGAAAAAATCCTTATCTCTCATTTTAGATTCAATGAAAATGAAAACTGATTTTCTTAAGAATTTGAATATAAAAACTGAAGAGGATGTAAGAAAATTATTCGAAATTATATTTTATGCAAAGAAATATGTTAATGATGTAATTTCTCAAACTCCCTTACCCTTATTATCTAAAGCATATTCTGTCTTAAAGGATACATCTAAATCATATAATGAAAGGGTTGAAGAATTTTCTTCTCTTATAAAAGGAGGAAACAAAAAAGATATTGAAGACATGGCTAAAGAAATAATTCATTTCCTTGAACCAGAAAAATATCCTCTCTGGACCAGATGGGTCTGGAATAAAGAGAGAAATACTGGTTCAATTACTTACGTACTTAAAGATAATGTTACACTTAAAAATGAAGATGACTTCTTTAAGGCTTTATCCGAGTTAAAATCGGTTTTAGATATTTTTGGTTTAGATACTGGTAACTATTATCCAACTTCTGTTTTTTTGGTTTATGCATATGTTAGACTCCTAGATTATACAACTCATCTTGCAATTGATAAGAAAGCTGCGGGGCTCCTCCCCACACATCTCACAACTACAGCTTTAGTTCTTGGGTTAAAACCCTTTATTAAGGTGATTAAATATGCCCATTCCTGAATTAGAAAAACCTATTATAAAAGGAGTAATTCAAAAAGATAAAGTAATAGTAGATGGAGTAGAACTAGACGGAACATGGAATGCATTCCTTATAGAGAGGACTCAAACTGGTTATGATCCCTCAGTGTGGGATGAAATAGCTAATACCTTAGAAGGCTATACAATAAGTGCATGTTGGCAATGCGGTACATGTACATCTGGTTGTACTATGAGGGAGTACGATCCAAACTATAGTCCTAGAAGGTTTATAGATTTGGCTAGAAAAGGTGATAAACAAGGATTAATAGAATTACAAAATAGTTTATGGAGATGCGTATCATGTCAGAAGTGTACTCATAGGTGTCCAAAAGGTGTATTGGTAGAGGAAGTTGTTCATGCTATACACAATTATCTCTTAAAACATGGTTTAGTAAAGAAGGATCCAGGCACAGTATTCGATGAATTATTCCTAGAAACTGTAATAAACAATGGTGGTAGGATATCAGAATTAACTTTAGGTGCAGCATCAGCAAAAGCTGGTTTTGTATCACTCAGCTTGAAAGATCTTATAGTTATGGGTGGTGCAATGTTAAGATCTGGTTTAGTAAAAGATTTACTTAAGCCAAATAGAGTAAAGAATTGGGATAGAATAAAGAAAGTATTAGAAGAGGCAATGCAGGAGGAGGTGAAACCAGAATGAGTATTAGAATCAATAATCCTTATGGTAAAGTAGCATTCTATCCAGGCTGTTCATTAGACGGTATGGGTAAGCCTTATGATGTATCATTAGCGTTAGTTGCTAAGGATTTAGGATTAGAATATGAGAAAATTGAGGATTATAACTGCTGTGGTGCTTTAGAGGTAAAGAACGTTAATACAATGGCTGGATTATTATTACCAGCAAGGAACTTATCACTAGCAAGACAAATGGGTGCAGATACTATAATGTCAGCATGTCCAGGTTGTCATTACTCTTTATCAAGAACCCACTATTACATGACAAAGTATCCAAAACTAAGGGAGAAGGTTAATGCGTATTTAGAAAAGATGGGTGAAAAAGGTTATGATATGAAACTCTTAATGATTCATGCTGTAGAGTTTATCTATAATACTGTAGGACCAGAGGGAGTTAAGGCTAGAGTAAAGAGACCATTAAATGGATTAAAAGTTGCGCCATATTATGGTTGTCTATATGCAAGACCAAAGCAATACATACTTACTGGATATATGAAGATAAAAGATGATCCAGAAAGACCATTCTTCATGGATAAACTACTAGAAGCTACGGGTGCAGAAGTAGTCCCATTTGAGGCAAAGACAATGTGCTGTGGTGGTCCTCACGTTTACTCTGATATAAATGTTGCATTAAACTTAGAAGCTAGAATCCTTAAGGAGGCTAGGAGGAATGGTGCTGAATTATTAATAGTTGATTGTCCATTAGGTGGAGTAGCTTTTGAGACTAACATGAATAAAATTGCTGAAATTTACGGTGAAGATTTAAGAATGCCAGTAGTTTACTTTAGCCAATTATTAGCTTTTGCATTTGGCCATTCTCCAGAAGAAGCATTATTAAATGCTAACTTAACAAACCCAATGACAGTATTAAAGAGATATTTATAAATTATTTTGTTTTTTCTCTTCATTCTCTTTATTTTTCATGAACTCTTTTAGCCATTCAATTACTATATCATCGTTATTCTCCTTTAAGAATTGTATATATGAAGTAACAAAATCCTGATAAGATTTGGCTTTGAAATAATTCTTTCTTAAACCCCTAAGAGAAGTATCCCTCTGGATTCTAAAAGTAAATGTTTGTACTCTTTTGCTTGAAAAGACAACTACTGTAGTTATTTTATCTGTAACGATTATTCTGCAGAGGGTTGAGTTAAACAATGAAACCCTGAATATTATCTCGTCCTTATCACAAGAAAATATAGTTTTATCTTCCTCAAATATTTTTATAATATTTTCATTCTGTTTAACTTTTACTATCTTGTAACCCTCTTCTTCTAATTTTTTCCTTTCTTTTTCATCTTTTACTTTATCCTCCTCAATCAGGATTCCTTCCACAGAGATAAGCATGATTCGGCAATAATAATTTTAACTTACGTCATATCATAATTTTATATATCTCTAATATCAAAACAAGTTATACAAATTAATCTTAAGTACTTCGGCCCTTTAAGGAGATTTTTACTCGACTGACAATTTAAAGGCGAGTATATTCATTGTTTCATGCTTAGTCACAAAGATAATTAAATTTAAAAATATAACTTATACAGAATGTGTATGAGTTCGCAATCTTACTTTAAATCAGTTATGTATGCTTTAGTTACAGGCGGTACAAGGGGAATAGGAAGAGCTATAACTGAAGCACTTTTAAAAGAAGGCTACAATGTTGCTGTTCTTTATCACGGTTCTGAAGATAAAGCCAAAGAGTTAAGAGAAAAGGGAGTTTTAACTGTAAGGTGTGATGTAGGAGATAGGAATCAAGTTAAAAAAGCTAAAGAGGAAATTTCTAATCATTTCCCACGTTTAGATGTTTTAGTTAATAATGCTGGAATTTGGTATTTAATGCCTTTTGAGCAATTTGATGAGGAAAAATATGAGAGAATGTTAAGGGTTAATCTAAATGGAACCATTTATGTCACTTATGAATTTTTATCATTACTTAAAAAGTCATCAGCAGCAAGTATAATTAACATTGCTAGTAATGCTGGTATTGGGACTGCTGCAGAAGGAACTACTTTTTATGCTATTACAAAAGCCGGGATTATAATATTAACCAGAAGATTAGCTTTTGAATTAGGAAAGTACGGTATAAGGGTTAATGCTGTAGCACCAGGTTGGATCGAAACTGATATGACTTTAGGTAATAAAAGTGATGAAGAGAAAGAAAAACTAAGGGAAATATTTAGAAATAAGACCGTACTTCATACAACTGGAAAACCTGAGGATATAGCGAATATTGTAGTATTTCTAGCAAGTGAAAAAGCTAGATATATAACTGGGCAAGTGATTGTTGCTGATGGGGGTAGAATAGATAATTTAACTCATTCAGTTTAATATTATAACTATTTATTTGATAATATAAAAATTAGATATTAATAAATTATGGTTTAAGACTTCTTATTTTATATGGGAAATATGTATTTATATTGTAGTCTTGCATGGGCAGTTAATATTCATGATCTCACTACATACATTAAGGACTGAATCTTTTTGTATTTATAGAAATCTTTTTATATTCATTTATTTTACATTTATTGATAAAAATTATCTCTCATGCCAATGTGGGTTATGCCCAAAAGGGTGAAGATGAAAATAGCAGAGATATGAGTTCCGTGCCGTTAGACTCAAAGGAGATCTGTGACTTACCTACCAGTAGTTGGTTGAAGGCTAAGTCCCTAGACTCAATCATGATTGAAATGAAAGTATAGAGATAAACGGAATGTTTTAATATATCAATACTTAAGGGTACATCTGCTTTTTGATTTGGTTTTAAGGTAATTAATTATTATATGTTCTGCAGATAGCAGATATTAAGGGAGTTGTTATTTATGTTGATGTTATTAACTTCAGCTATACTATAAATAAGCCTTTTGATGTAACTGGTGTTAATAAGTACTTAAGGAGCTAGTATCAACTTTAAAGGGAAGTTTATATAGAAGTATCTATTGTCAAAAAAGAAATTTTAAAGCAATTAAAGTAATACTCATGTAACTCAAGTATATTTATATTTTTGGTAATAGTATTATTCTTTTTAATAATTAGAAATGTGAAGATTAGGTTTTAATACTTGGGTAATCTATTTGCTTAAAATACAAAGATTTAAATACTTGTATTTAAACTATATATCATGATTAAGTATGGAATTAGAAGTAACTAAAATAAGACTAACTAGTGGTAAAGAAGTAGGAATAATAGAGGCTTTAAGTTTTTGCTATGATATTTCAGATACAGATTTTCAAGTACTAAAAGTTTTATTAAACAGTGAAGGAAAGAATGAAGATTCTTTAGCAGAAATGCTAAAATTATCTAAAGCCTCTATCAACAGAAGTGTAAATAAATTAGTATCTTTAGGTTTTGTTGAAAGAGTAAAAGATTCTTCTTCTAAAGGAGGTAGACCTAGATATATCTATAAGGCTATACCAACTGAGAGATTAATAGAGAAAATAGTTAATGATTTCAAGAGATGTGCCGAGCTCTTCGGACAATTAATTCCTAAGGAGTTAGGGAAACAACAACAATAATTAGGACACAACATTTTATTTTTTCATTTTCATTTTAATTTATGAGAATACTTATTGCTGGTTTAGGTTTTATAGCAACTCATGTAGCTGAAGTCTTATCTTCGATGCATGAAGTAACAGTCACTTATAGAAATCTCAATCCTGTAAAGAAAGTTTATCATGAAAAACTTGAGGAAAAAGGAGTTAAATTAATTAAACTAGACATTCTGTCAGACACAGAAAGATTAAGAGAAGAAGTGAAAAAGAGCGATGTGGTTATCAACTTTATTGGAGAAATATCTGGTGATGAAAAGACACTATATATTTCTAACGTAGAAGTCCCAAAAACTATAGCGAGTATAATAAAAGAATCAGAAAATAAACCTATTTTTATTCATACTAGCGGATCTACTTATGGGATAACTGGAGAAGTTAAAATTGAAAAGGAGCTTGGCGAAGGTCTAAATCCTCAATCACCTTTTGAAAAAACCAAACTAGAAGGGGAGAAAGTTGTTTATTCAATAGCAAAAGGGAATTTTCCCCTTATTATTATTAGACCAACCCTTGTGTATGGGAAATACTCAGCCCATATCCAATTTGTAACCATGTATAGATTAGCAAAACTAGGTATTATTCCAAAAACTGGCATATCTTTCATGCCAATTAGTGCAAATAATATAGGTAAAATGATATTAAGACTAATTGAAGAAAAACCCATGCTACTATATTTCTATGCTACCGAGTGTGAGAGAGTAGCTCTTGAGAAATTCTTTGAGATTTATACGAAAGCATTGGGCAAGAGAGGAATTTACATACCAATTCCGAAAAGCATTGTTAAATCTGCCATGCCAAAAGAAATAAGAGGTCTGTTAAAATATGAAGGTACCGTGTACGATTGTAGCGTAAGTAAAAAACTTCTTGGTGAGCTACGGTTTGATGAGAACGAAGTTTATCAAAATGCTTTATTCTTGAAAGAATTAGATGAGAAAAAGATCCTTATCCCCACTTAATTTTTCTTAAAATTTCCCATATCATTTCAAGATAAGAAGGATGTGGATACTGGAAATCGAGAAGCTCATCTAAACTTCCCTTAAACTTAATCCCTAAAGCCAAAAGAGAGATAATTTCTTCAGCCCTTTCTGAAAATGCAACACCACCTATTACTTTTTCATTTTCCACACAGATCTTTAAAAATCCTTCAGTCTCCTTTTCTGCAATAGCTCTAGCTAACCCAGAAAATTCCATTTTCATACATCTACCACTATTTGTGTTTCCGACGTAAGCAATTTGTGGTGATGTATAAATAACCTTTGGAACAGCAGAACTATCATAAGGTTTTTTGATTCCTTTCATATTAAGCCCAGCTATATATCCTTTATGTATTGCTTCATGTGCTGTAAATGAACCAGTTATATCACCAGCAGCGTAAATGTCTTTTATCGGAGTTTCCATGTACTCGTTAACCTTTATCCAATAATCATGAGGTAGACTTTCAACCCCAGTAAGATTAGGTTTTCTTCCAAAACTCATTAAAATAATATCGCTCTTAATTTCTTCTCCATTCGAGAGTTTAACTTTATTATTCTCTATCTTAGCCTCCACTCCTAAATGAAGTTTAACTCCAATTCTCTTAAAGTGGTTAGTTACGTAATTTCTTAAATCCATATCATGTTTCGGTAAAAGTAAATTTTCTTTCTCTACTATATGTACTTCTTTCCCTATTTTGTGTAACAACCAGCCATATTCAATACCCCCTACACCACCACCAATTACGGTTACTGAATTAAACTCTTTATTAAGATACGGCAAATCGTCTGAAGCTATAGTTCCATTAATTTCTGGTTTTAAAGTTCCAGTTGCTACTAGTACTTTATCTGGGTATAAAGTTTGACCAGAAACTTCAATTTCTTTGCTTTTAAGTACTCCTCTACCATAAATGACTTCAACACCGTAACTTTCTAACATGTATTCAACTCCTTTTGAGATCCTTGAAATCGCATCTTGGGCAAGCTTGATCAGTTCTTCATAGCTAAAATCGATTTTCTTTCCCAACCTTTCCAAAGAATACTTTAAATAAAGTGGATGTAACATTGCTTTTGAAGGAATACAACCATATAAAACACAAGTTCCACCTAACCTTTCTTTTTCCTCGATAAGCTTAACTTTTTCTCCTAAAGCAGAAGCTGTAAATGCACCATATATTCCGGCAGGACCAGAGCCTATAACAACAATCATGAATTTTGATATCTATTACTACTAATTAAGCTTTATCACAGAAAAATGTAAAGTTAGTACACAAACTGAATATAATAAGGTTTATAAGTAACTTTTTTGATATATTTTTATGGCAATAATTGATGATGCACGAAAAGGTATTATAACTGATGAAATGAAAAAGATAAGTCTAATTGAGAAAATTTCACCAGAAAAAGTTAGGAAAAGAATAGTAGAAGGAAAAATTATGCTAATTAGAAATGAAAAATATCCTTCTAAAAAGATAGTTGCAATAGGTAAGGGTTTAACAACTAAAGTTAATATAAACATAGGAACATCTAGTGAAGTCGTCAATCTTGATATGGAATTAGAAAAGGTGAAGATTGCAAATAAATGGGGAGATACATTAATGGACTTATCAACTGGAGGAGATTTAGATTTAATTAGAAGGGAAATAATAAAACACTCTGAGCTACCAGTAGGTACTGTTCCAGTTTATCAAGTGTTTATAGAATCTTTTAAGCATAAATCTGGTGGAGCATATTTCACAGAAGATGATTTGTTAAATACTATAGAAAAACATTTAAAAGATGGGGTTGCTTTTATGACGATTCATGCGGGTTTAACAAAGGATTTAGCTATAAGGGCTTTGAAAAGCAACAGGATAATCCCTATAGTATCTAGAGGAGGAGATATGATAGCAGGGTGGATGATTCATAATAACTCTGAGAATCCATATAGAAAGAACTGGGATTATATATTAGAAATGTTTAAACAATATGATGCAGTAATCTCATTAGGAGACGCTTTAAGACCTGGAGCTACTGGAGATGCTCATGATGAGTTCCAGATAGGAGAATTATTAGAAACAGCGAGACTAGTAAAGAGTGCACTTGAGAAAGGAGTTCAGGTAATGGTAGAAGGACCAGGTCATGTTCCATTAAATGAGATAGCGTGGGACGTAAAGTTAATGAAAAAGCTTACTGGTGGTGTTCCTTATTACGTTTTAGGTCCTTTGCCAATAGATGTTGGTGCACCATATGATCATATTGCCTCAGCTATAGGTGCGGCAATTGCCTCAGCAAGTGGTGCTGACTTATTATGTTATCTAACTCCAGCAGAACACTTAAGTTTACCAACTGTTGAACAAGTTGAAGAAGGAGCGATAGCTTATAGAATTGCCGCTCATGCTGGAGATATTGTAAAATTGGGTAAAAAAGTTAGAAACTGGGATGATGTAGTAAGTTATTATAGAGGAAAATTGGAATGGGAAAAAATGATATCGTCATTAATAGATCCCGAAAGGGCTATGAAAGTCTATACGCAATTTGGTAAACCGAAAGTTAGGGCATGTACTATGTGTGGTGGTTATTGTCCTATGATGTGGGCAATGGAGCAGGTAAGGAAAATTAGTGACTAGAATCGAAAATAATTTAATCACTTTCTCAACTTACTCTCTTAAATATGTCATTACCATGGAATGTTGTTAATGAGAAGAATATTTATTTTAGTCATCAAGAATTTATGTCAAAAATAAGTGTCATTAAACCCTTATATGAAAATCCAGACCAAATAACAATTACTATACCTTCAATTCTGCCTTTAATAACCTTTAATATAATCTTCGTTATGTTCATTATCCTCTCATTTAAAATATTTTATTTAATCTCAATTTCTCTTTTACCTCTCTCATATTTATTAGGATTAGAATTAAGTAAGAATGTAAGCTCTAAGACGTTGGTTATCTATATTGTTCTTTTTTCTATATTATTTATAAACACAAAAATTGGATTAGTAACTTTAATATCTATATTATTAATTTTTTATATTTATTTTACTCATAGGAAATCTAAATATGCCTTTGCTTTTAGTGCTACCGCGTCTAATCTAATTTATGAGTTTAGTGTTAAGGATTCATATATAAGCGTTTTAAAATCAGATCTTCGTTTATCTCCCTATAAAATGTATCTCGAGTTAATAAGTAATAATTCTGGTATACTTTTTCATGATTTTATAACAATATATGCTATAAATAAAGGCAGGGTTGGTATAATTATTGAAGTAGAATATTATGTAAAAGATATGAGAAATAAAAAGTTCAAGGAGCTTTTAAATACTCATTTTGATCTTGTTAAAAGCTTCTTAATCTCTAAATTAAATGAGAAAGAATGGATTTTAGGTTAATATTTTTCTTAAGAAATAATATGATAAAATGAAAATAGATAAAAACATAATACAAAAATTCATTATAAAATTAGTGTTGAAGATAACATAATTACCCTTTGCATTTAAGCTACTACTAATGAGACTTGAAAAAGAAAAAGAAAATAGTAAAGCTATTATAGTTCTTCTCATGTGTTGGGATATCTATGTAAATTTTAAAGTATTACTATACAGTTGGCTACTTGATCAGCAAAAATATAAACTCTTTGTATACGAAAGAATTCCAAAAAGCTCTATTTTTCTTTATTAGTCTTGAGTATTATCTAATCGACTTTATATAGTATGTTTATACAAGAGTTGAAAAGTTTAATAATATTAAAATCATGGAGTAGATTTTTTAAACCTTTAAATACAAGTATATTATGGTGATAAAATGCTAGCAAAGAAAAAGAGTTATCAGCAACAAATTATTATGTATGACTTGGCCAAATTACCGGATGAATATTTAAAAAATGAGTATCCAGAATACTACAACACTTTGAAAAAGAGAAAATACGAGGACCCGTTAGCTTATCTCTTATGAGGTCCTATTTTTGGTTTCCATAATTTGAGAGATTTTCATTAAAACTTTAATGTTTTCTCCTAGAGTGTTAATATCTCCTTTTGAATCTTCTAAAGATCCGTTTTCAAATATAAGTTCAACAATTGTTTTGTCATCACTTAATATTACTAATACTCTCGAGTTCACACTTTCTATCATAGCTCTAGTTAAAATATCTTCAATTTCACCCCTTTTTATCCCTTTTGCAAGTATTGTTTTCATGTTTAATATATCAAATTTAGTTGTAACTCTCTGAATATTTAAGTGCTTTTCCTCTAGTTTCTCAAGGTCTCGTTTAAATATTTCAACTCCTCTTCTATAGTATTCTTCAGTCTGTTTCTTAGCTATACTTTCAAATGGTCCCTCATAAGAGAATATAATCTTAAGTATAGTATTCCTATTTTTAGGAGTTAAAATCACATATCTTAGGGATGCTGATATTTTTATCAACCCTTCAGTTTTCTCAATAGTATATGTAACTTCATCTGTTCCAATAATTCTTTTCACTTTAAGTTTAATTGTAAATAACCATTTAACCTCCAACTCCCAACTATTCTCATCGAGTCTCTTTAAACTTTTAAACGCAGGAACATATTTTAATAAGTTTTCTGGGTTTGAAATGTATTCTAAAATAACGTCTTTAGGAGTATTCGTTTCAAAATTATATTCTAATTCCATATATATAAATAAACTATTATCAAGTAAATAAATAAGTATTATAATTATTAATAGAGTCCTAAATTAAACTATGTTAAAAATGACAGATAATGTTTTAACCAGTAATGAAAATACCTTATCGTGTCTCTCCTAGTAGATAGTTTATTATATTTAGGAATTATGTTAATATTAGCCAAATTAGCTGAAGAAGCATTTAGTAGACTTAATCTAGTTAGATTCGTAGGTCCTATAATTGTAGGAGTCCTACTTGGTCCAGGAGTGCTTGATTTAGTTAAAATTAATATTATAATCTCTTTTATAACGTCACTAGGTATAGTCTTTCTTCTCTTTTTAGCTGGAGCAGAAGAGTTAGGTGAAAAATTAAAAGTCGAGAGTAAAGATTATTTTTCTTTTCTCATTGAGTTATCATTACCAATATTGATAATAAGTATTTTACTTTTGTATTTCAAAATTTTTTCACTACTCTTAGTAATTCCTTTAGCTATGACTAGTGCTGGTCCTTTAACTAGATTATTAATAGATCTAGGAATATCCAAACATAAAATAGGGTTAGCACTGTTTTACCAATCAGTTTTAAATGAAATAGTTGCAGTTGTTCTTTTTGCAATATTTTCAAAATTTCAGATACTAGATATAATCAGCATATTACTTGTTGTTCTTTTTATATTCTTAGGAGGTGGTAAGATTGCTAAACTATTAGAATTAATTGAGGGTTACGTAAAGGTCAGAGAAATAGAATTTGCCACAATAATATCTGTTATATTTATTATAGGTTATGTAGCAGAAGTGTTTAGCTTCAACTCTGCTATTACAGCGTTATTTTTAGGTTTTTTGTTAAGAGACTACCTAAAGGATAGGCCGTACTTAATAGAGAGATTGAGGGCTTTTACATATGGTTTCTTTGAACCCTTATTTTTCGTAAGTATAGGTTTATACTTCGTAAAAATTTCTCCAACATTACTTTTGCTTTCCTTAATTACTTTTCTCGTGACTATAGGTTCTAAATTCTTTGCTGGACTTATTTCAGCGAAAATTCAAGGAATAGATCCGGTGATAAACGGGCTTGGAACCTCAATGAAAGGCGGAGTAGACGTTTCGTTATTAATCTCTGCTCTTACCTCTAATTTAATAACACCATATCAGTACTCTTTCTCGTCCTTAGCAATAACATTTTCCAGCCTAGTCTTACCCCTTTTATTTAGAATGAAATTTGGAAAGCCAAAAATTCAAGAAAATAAAATCAATCTTCAACAGCCTGTGTTAAACATTATTAAAAATCAAACTGTTGTAAATTGCTACCAAACATTAAGAGAAGCAATAGGAATAATTAATGAGAGAGGTTATAGAGCTATAGTAGTTGTTGACGAGAATTTTAGACCTTTAGGTTATGTCTCAGTAAGTCAGTTACTGGAAATTGATCCAAATGACTATGAAATTCTAAAAGTTTGTGATATTTACAAGAATGAGGTCAAAATACTAGAAAAGAAAAGCAAAGTAATAGATGTTTTAAGAGTTTTTAGAGAAACTGAAGAACCCGTAGTTGTCATTGTTGATGATGACGGGAGATTATTGAGTGTAGTTTATGAGAGGGAGTTGTTAAGATACCTTACTCCTATTCAGTAGATACACATAGTATAATATCATGTCTATAATAATTATGATATCAAAGAAGGTTGGTATGAACAAAGTTGAGACAACACTTATTGCAGTTATTATGTAGAGATATCTCCATAAGCCTCTTGAATTTATTATACCTATTAAGGAAAGGATGACGTCAATAAATATACTAGAGTATATCCACTGAGAAAAATTAAGTATAGTTGGAGGAAATGTTGTTATACCAATTAAAGCAAACAACTCTTTATTTGCTCTTGATTTTAAGTAATCAATTAAGTACAAGGCCAACATTTCAGCCATCATTGGATAGAAAAACCAATATGAATTTAGGGTAGTTAAAAACGCTGAATAGAAAGTTAAAAAGTATTTTATACCAAAATAGGCTAAGCTAAATGCTCCTCCCATGAGTATCTCGTTTAATACTGTAAGAATTGAAAGGGAAAATATGTGAATTTTAGAAAAATCTTTATTGGAAGCTAGTTTTTTTGCATTCATAAATAGGTAAACTAGAAGGATAAGCATAGAAGCATTATTTACGATAATTGCCTCAGCTAATGAGATGTTAGAAGGTGAAAGTAAATAAGCTATTGCTCCAATAAACATTGTGATCATCATTATTAATACAAAAAATGCAAAGAATAAACCGATCCAAGTTTTTATTTTATAGGAAACGGAATAAAGAGTATAAACTATTATAGCAACCATCACACTAGCTATTAGAGAGAGAGTGAATATTAGAGGAAAAATCTTACTTCCCTCTAAATCTTTCTTTTATCCAATTTCTCACATCATAAATAAATATGTTATTATATGGACACGCATCAATACACTCTCCAATTCCAACACACTTTATTGACCTAAACTCACCTTTTCTAATAAACTCGCCTCTCATATCAGTCAAACCTACTGGGCAAGCATTTGCACAATCTACAGTCTTGCATTCTATACATTGCTGTGGGTTCTTAACTTTAAGTCTAAAGAGCCCTATTCTGCTTATTGCTTGGTTGAAAACTCCCCAATAACAATAGCCAGTAGTTACACATGCAAAAGTACCTAAGAAGGGTATTGAGATGAATATTAGATACCACATAATATCGAACCAAATGAAATAAATTAGAACAGTAATATCAGTGTTAAAAATTGTGAAGGAGATTATTCCTAGACTATTTAAGTAAGATATCACTGCTGCAATTAGAACAAGAACAGAAACAGATAAGGCTATGGGTCTATAATATTTACTCTTACTAGTTAATAATTTCTTACCGATTTTAGATGTCCTATTATAAACCTTTAAAGAGTCATAAAAGTTCCCTTGATACATCATTGGGGCTGTACACGTCACAGCGCACAAATTTCTTGAGCCAAATAGGAATGAGAGAATTGCGTAAATAATATAAGTTCCTATTAAACCTAATAAGACAGAATTACTGACTGGTGCTAAGGTTCCAATACCCATGCTCCACATATATGGTATATATGGTAATGAGGATGATAAGGGAGAGAAGCTAGGTATGTATATTGAATAAATTGCATATGCTAATATCATTAAAGCCATTCTTATTTTAACTTCTCTTACTCTGATCTCTAGCATTTTCTTAAAAGCTAAGAATCCCATTTCTATTCCCATCATTATTAAGAACCAAGTACTCCCTAGTATACTGCCTACTACATCAATACCATCCCAAATTATATTTCCTGTCCATGGTAGACTAAGTGAGGAAATAAAGCCTTTAATGCCTGGGGAAAATAATCCCATAACGAAATCTAAAACACCCCCCATGAAGAATTCCATGATAAATGTCAGAAAAATTATCGAGAATGCAATCTTTGTATCTCTCAGATAATTTCCTTTTCTCGGATTGGGTCCTATAACAGTCCTATAAATAAACCAAACCATTGCAATTAGCATTGAAACATCGTAGACAGTAAGGGAAAATGTTAGAAAATAGATAAATCCTCCTATCATCATAAGAGTAAATATACTCATTAATTCTATTGTAGTAAAGGTCTCTTGAGTAGCTCTTAATCTCTGATTATACAGAGTCTCGTAAACTAATATAGTAGCACCTATCATTATTATTGAAGAGAATAAGAAGGCATAGTTAGAGAAAATCACAGGAAACCAAGGCATTAATAAAAGTAAGCTTATAAGATAATTTCTTAACGTCTTATCAAGTCTCTTAAAAGATACCATTAATGTAAAGATCATTTCAGCAACCATAACTGTGACAAACCATGGATTTTCTACAGAGGAATCAAGATTAGCTGGTAAACCAGTTTGAAGAATGTAAAAAAGCGAACCCATAAATACTTCAGAAATAATCATAAATGAGGAAAACAGAACATATGCTATACTTCTTGATATAGATTTGATATTAAGGATAGCATAGAGGCCAAATATCATATAAGCTCCATTTATTACAAGAAATAGAAAGAGATCGTGAAGCAAAAGATAAAGATAAGCACCTAAATTCATTACTAGCATCATTCCTTCTACATAGATAGCAACTAAAACTCTCCTATCACTCCTCCAATTCTTTACTTCATAGATAACATAGAACATAACTAATAACATGGAAATTGCAATTGAAAATAAAATCAGTAAATTCATGTATTAAAAAAATGAAATATAAATATAAAAAATTTATTCTGGTGGAACTTCATTAAATAGTAAGTTAAGGTCTATTCCGTTTCTTCTATTTAATAGATAACCTATAACATATATTAGGACTCCAGCTCCATATATTATTCCTAGAGATAGAATAGTCACAAAATTCACTGGTAGTAACACAGGGTTATTCCAGGTGAGGGTTAGCACCCACATAAGAAAGCCGAAAACGGCAAATCCAATTATTGATATAACTGGGATACCAGCAATGTTCCATTTATGCTGAACAGCTCTTTTATAAAGATCTTTTCTTACAAATGGCATTAGTGCAGTAGATATTGCGAAAATTGCATATCCCACTTCAAATACTACAGTAGTATCTACAATAGCTACTGGTGTGTTAAATGCATAAAGTAATACTCCAATTTCACCTAAAATACCAACTAATACTGTAGCCTTTAATGGCGACTTAAATCTATCATTAACATCAGCTAACCATGGCGGCATAACCCTATCAAAAGACCATGCGAACAGATATCTTACTAATGCTACAACTAACGGTGGGTTACTATAAAAGTTTGGTAACCATAATGCAATAAACATGATAATGAATAGTGGTAAACTGTGATTTACAATGAATGCGAAGTATGGTATAAAATCTCCTATATTACTTAGAGTGTTATAAACAGTGTCATTAATACCATTATACGATATATAACTCCACGAAGTAAGGAAAGATGCACCAAAAGCTTTCTCACTGAAGTATACTATTAAAATATAATATGCTGATATTACCAGTATTGCTAGGATTATTGAATAAAGTACGTTCATTTTAGGTCTTTTCATTTCCCCTGACCATGAAGCTGGTAAATTATACCATGTATAATAGTACCAGACTACTGGTAATGCTAAAAATGACGCATATAAAGCTGGATAAAATGTTAATCCATTACTTTCCGCGTTTTGAATAACTTCACTATAAGCATTTGGTATCCCAACATTCTTACTTAGGGCTAGCGCGAACTGAGATGGACTTATTTGAGCTAATGCAATAAACATTATGATACTAGATAAAAGGGAAATTATACCTCCCCATAACACAAACTTCCATTGGAATCTAGGTATCATAGCTAAAGCTGTTGAAATTATGACTACAATTGTTCCTAAAATTACCTCAGCTTCAGTAGTTCCTAAGAACTTGCCTATATTTAGAAAGTATTGATTACTGTAAGCTAATCCAATACCAGAGAATAGATATGCGAACCATTGTGCAGCTAAGTAACTATAATACCCTAAAGAAAGTGCAAAACCTATAAATAGACCCCAATAATTTACAAAACCTACTGCTGGGTGAACTGCCCTACTATTAAAAACATAATCTCCTCCGGCTCTAGGCATTGAAATTCCAGCTACATAAAAAAGAAATGCCATTCCTAAAGTTGGGGGTAAAGCTAGTAAGAAGGCTAATACCCAATTCGCCCCCGGTGCTGTGAAAAGCCATGAAATTATAAGAATTGGTACACCACCAGTTACTAATCCGAAAGTTGCTGACATTGATGCCCAGGGGCTAACTTCTCTCACTAGACCGGAACTCTCTCTTAAGAATAGAGATTTTTTCTCTTGGGACATTTCTTCATATGAAGCCCCAATACACGAAAAATAAAATTAACTGTTTTAAAATCCTTTTTGAAGTCCCTAGAATAAATCTATAATCTTAAATTATTTACTTATAAACCCACTTTTTAAGTGGAAATTTTTAAACTATTAGGCTATCCAAATAAAAATAATCTTAAATAAAATAGGAAGTATTATGATAAATATTTATTTATAAGACTAACTAGTTGTCTCTTTCTTTTGTAATTCTCTTTTATTTGTGATAATAAATTATTGAAATCTTCAATCGTCATATACTTTCTAGCAACTTTTAGACACTGTATTACGTCTTCGTATCTTTTCCTTTCCACAAGTTCCTCAGTTAAATGTTGCACAATATAGCTTAACTTCTCCTTTCTTTGTTCTCCTACTATCCTTATTACGTCTGGGCAGTAATCTTTTAAGGAAAGAAATTTATCCATTACTGTAACTGCAATGTCATATTTTAAAGAACCAGATGCTACATCATATAGGTTGATAAGAAGAGGGTAGAGGACTACATTATCCTTAGATAATTCATACAAAGACTTGATTAGATCAGGATTGCCTTTTATAAGAGGCAGTATTTTATCTTTATGACTACTTATACCAATAATATCTTTAAGCTCTATCATTTTCTTTAAATTTTCTAATGCTTGTGAAAATTCACCTAAGTTATAGTAATAATTGAAGAGGCTTGAGTAAAGCATATTGATTTTTGCGAATTCTAAAGCCTCTTTCTCATCAGTTTGAAGTAGAATATTAAATTTCTCTTCCTTAGAAATTACATCAGTTTGGAGTAATTTTAATATTTTATCCTTATCGCCTCTTCTAATTAAAGCATTTAGATAAATTCTAATATCCATTAATTTCCTTATATCCTCGTTATCGAGTAAAGTTAAAACAAAAGTATCAAGGTTACCGTATTTATCCTTTTCAATAATTTTCTCCAGTTTTTTGATATCATCCTCTTTAACTTCTTTCTCTAATAGTATATTAGCTAAAGTTTTCATTAAATTTTCATCATATGGTTTTTCTGTGATAAAATTATAGAAACATTTACTTTTACAAGACGCAATAGTATCGAGAATAATAAAAATATCATCTTTATTAATTTTTTCTCTATTATTTATAAGAAAATCAGTAAATGAGTTAACTATATTTTCCCCAGGATTTTGCTTTATCAGATTTATATATCTTTCTAAGGAATATTTAGCATTCTCAATAGGATAGATATAATTAGCAATCATGGGGAATTTTTCTATTAAAGTAACTAAAATTCCAAGAAGTTCTCTTTTATTAAGCTCTATAATCTTATTTTCTAAGCTATCAAAATCTATATATTCGCCTTTTTCATAACTCATCTTAATCGCATAAATATGTTCACAGTTTTCTCCAAGTCTACACTCACATTTTCCTTTGCTTAGTGACAGATCGTATTCGACCCTATAAATATCAATATCTTTTACAATTCCAATTAACTTATTGCCTCGCTTTAATAAACCTAAAATACCTCCATCTGAATAAATTTGAGAAGCCCTCTCGCGTATCTCCTTAGAATAATTTTCCATAAAAGAAAATACAAAAAGAAAAATTTAAACTATCTTCAACTACTTATCGTGAAGTAAGCAATTGCTTGCCTATTTGAACTTATTGCTGGAGTATACAGCTTTACTTCATACTTACCTGGAGATAAATGTAATCCCTTTATTAGCAGATGAAATTGTCCTTCGCTTCCTAAAATAACTATAAATCCTGAGTACCAATTAACAGAGTCCTTCTTATTTGCATTCCATGGTGCTTGAATTATCTTTACTGTATCATTAGCAATCTGTGAAGAGTTTAGGAAAATGTGCCATGTTCCATTAGATATTTCCATTAAGGGAGCAGATGCTGGATATGCATCTGGACCATCAATATCAGTGATATTCATGATCAAGCATAAGCCTTGCGGAGTATTATATGCAGTAATATAGGTAACATTAAGCTTTGGTAGTTTTGAATTATTGAATAATGGTCCTACAACATTACCATATGCCCATTGGCCAGTACCTAAAATCCAGCCTACTGTGAATAGTGCAAAAATAATTCCTACAATTGCTACTTTGTTCATTTTTCTCACCACAATTTAATCCACTTTAATATTGGAACGTTAGCAATACCTCTATCACCAAATTTCTTGTAGAGGAAATAATCCAATCCCCAAACCCTACCAGCACCAGTTAGCATAACTACTATAGCACCAGCAGTTAATAATGAACCAATTTGCCACTCATCTTCGCACGTTGAACCTAACCAGTAAGCTGGAGCCATACCAATAGCCATTACAGCTGCACCAAAGGCAGCTAATCTTGTCAAAAGTCCTATAACTAAGAATAGACCAGCTATAATCTCTATGTAACTGAATATTGTTAAGAAAGTAACATCAAATGCATGATTCTCTAAAGTCATTAATAAAAATGGTTTAAATGGCCCTGCATGGGGTAAGAAGTTAACTAGTTTTCCTCCAACAAATGAAGAAGAATTAGGGTCTAGTTTTGCTGGATTTAATACTGCTTTTCTTAAACCACCATCTAAAAACATCCATCCTACAGCAAACCTTATTGGCCATATATACTCTAATCTTGTTGCGTTACCTTCATTGAAGTTTATCTTTGACATTTCAATTCCCAAAATGATTATTTAACTTTGTTATTAAAAAGTTTTTCTTCTCAAAAGTTTAATCTGATAACATACTTTCTATTTTTTATATTCACAAAAATAAATATACATATATATGTAAAAAAGAGTATTAATACCAACTTAGTTCCACTTGCATTGAGTTGAATAATATTTTAGGAAATTCCGTTACCATAAAAAATTATAACATTTATTCTTTAATTAATAATTTTTAATTTATTTTCTTGATCTTAGCACTTACTAGAAAGAATTTTTAATTAGTAAGCTGATCTTTATTATACATTTTTAACGTAACGTACAAATGTAATGATTTTTCTATAAGTACTAACTGGAGAATCTTTTGCATCTGAACTAATTAAGAATATTCTAGTAATAAATATAGAATAATAAATGAAAATTTTTGCTTACTCATGAATAAATATCTCCTGGTTTTTGATTAGGAGAAAATCCTTAAATTATTACTTTAGGTTTGTTAGAGATCTGGCATGTAAGTATTCTTCACTTAATATAGTTCTTAACGTAATTTATAGCTACTTGTTCCTGAAGATTAACTATTGAGTAATAAAGTTGGAATCCATTGATTATCCTATTTAATGCAATAGGAAAATCATCGATAGAATCCATTTGTGTAATTATTCTTACACAGCATTCGTCTCTAAAGAACTGAAAATCCTTTAACATACCGTTAACAATATCTATGCCAGGGAAAGGATCAAAACAGTCCTCCTTAGTAGTAGTTAGCGTGTTATCAGAAATATCTAACGTTAAATAATACTTTACTTTTCCAGGCTGATCAAGAATTTCCCTAAGCTTATTAATCTTTAAATTCTCGAAAATATATCCCTTTTCAAGAGGAAAATTAGCGGAAACTAAAATAGTATATCCATTAAATTCCTTATAATAGTATTCACCCTCAAAACCTCTAATTTTATTCCATCCATTTTCTTCAGTCTCTAGAATATAATTGGAAATGGAATTTTTAAACTCTAAAAGGTTAAGATGAATTTCAACTAGCATGTGTTAATTAATGAAACTCATAAATATCTCTCTTTCCATCTCTTCCTAGCAATCTTTAAAGCCAATTTTTTACTTATTATCAGATTATACCTATATCTTAGAAAATTCCATTTGCCTAAATGATAAAGCCTAGATTTATAACCCACAACCCTATATCAGCTAAAGAAATATAAATAATTATTTCAACAAGTAGTGACTGTGAAGAGAAAATTTCTAATAATTGGATTCATTATTATGTCGTTCAATTCATTATATCAATATTCTTGGAATGCTTTCTTGCCTCACTTAGTTAAAGGATTAAATTCTACTATACCGGAAATAGAAGTAGCTTTCACTCTCTTCACATTCTTTTCAACAGTATTTCAAATAATTGGAGGAGGCATAGCTGATTATAGAGGGCCTAAAAGTATTGGAATCATATCATCAATACTCTCAGCAATAGGATTCTTAGGGACTTCATTTTCAAATAACATTTATGAGTTCTATTTCTTTTGGTCTTTTGGAAGTATAGGTGAAGGTATCTTGTATGGAATTGCTGCAAATTTAGCTGTGAAATGGTTTAGTAAAACTAGAGGATTTGCTACTGGTTTCGTATCCTTGGGTTTCGGCCTAGGTGCTTCAATACTGAATCCCTTTATTTATCCCTACCAAAATTATAGGTTAGTGATGTTAATCATAGGGCTAGTAGAATTAGTATTATTATCATTTTTATCAAATTTTGTAGAATATCCCTCTATAGCTAGAGGAGAAAAACCAAGTAGAATAATAAAAGAAGGTAGATGGTGGTTAATTTACCTTTCATTTGCATTAAGTGCGGTTCCTTTAACAATATATTCCTCATCGCTTTCTCTAATAGGAAAGGAAAATACGTTATTCTTAATCACAATATTTCCTTTGTTAAGCGGGATAAGTAGACCAATCTTGGGGTATATTTCAGACATACTAGGAAGATATAGAACATTAATCTTAACACTCTCTATGATGATATTAGGAAGCCTACTATTTACTTTCAATATTATATTGGCCTCAGTGTTAGTGATTGGATTCTTTGGTGGTTCACTTATAACACTTTACTTCTCGATATCTGGGGACATATTCGGTGAAAAATATTCTACTTCAAATAATGCAATTTTATATACTGGAAAAGCTGTAGCTGGACTCTTGGGCAGTCTCGTTTTCTCTCTATTGCTTTCAACACCTATGTATAAAGAATTTGGTCTAGTCTGTGCAGTATTAGGTTTTATTCTCCTCTCTTTATTAAACAAACAGAAAACATTAAGGCCATAGTTTATGAAACAAGATTATTATAGAACTACTTCGTTATATTTTCTAAAATTATTTAGCTATACTCTTATAGGTTTTATCAATCTGAGTATCAACATATTTAACATAACGTCTCAACAAGACAAGAAGCGAGAGGATTATAGGAATTATGAAAGTTAGAGTGGTTCTAAATCCAATTATCTCAATTACAAAGCCCGATATTGTTGGAGTTACTATACCTATTAGCATCATAATAGCAAAGAATATACTATTTGCCTCATTTCTTTCTTCTGGTAAGAAAGTCCTGCTTATAGAAATGATGGATAAGGGATATGTTATTCCATGAGGAATTCCTAGAAGCAATAGAGCTACCGTAAAGAGAACTAAGTTTGATGGTAAAACTGAAATAAATACTAAACCAAGTGTTGTTATTGATATTGCAAAAGACATATAATACCATAGCCTTTCTGCGGGTCTAATAGAAAGGTAAAGCCTAGAAAGGAATGAGGTTAAAAAGAAAGCTGAGAAGATTAGGGTAACAGAAGAGTAAGAGATATTAAAAGTAGATTTTGCATATATTCCTGCAAAAGCAAGAAGTATTGAGAAAACTATATTATATGTTAAGATATTAATAACTGCCGTTATAAACCCTGGATTTTCGAAGACTTTTGTCTTTTTACCATCATTTCTCTCTTCTGGGAAATCTACAAAGAATGACATTATCCCAGAAAGAATTGAGAATGGGGCAAAGAATAGGAAAACTTCTAGGAGTGAAAAGTAATTTAATATCCATGACTCAATTGCTGGTCCGATTACTAAACTTGCTGATAATGCTAAGGTATAAATTGAGAGTACTCTTTCCCTTTGCCTTCTATCTTTTAGTAATCCGGCATAAGTAATAATATTTGGCATAAGTATACCAAGAACAATCCCAGCTAACGCTGATAAAACCCAAATAGTAATTGGAGAAGCAAAATAAAAGATAGGTAAAAGTATAGCGTAAACTATGCCAGATGCTCTAAAAACTTTTTTCCTCATATCGCGTTTCAATCTAGAATTGATTACACCGCTTCCAATAAACGTAAACAGTGAAGTTAGGGCTGAAATAATTCCGATTTCGCTTTCGCTAAAATTAAATATGTATTTGGTTACAAGGGGAATTGTTGTCATTAACATATTATTAGATGCTCTTATTGCAATAGTCAAAGGAATAATAATTAATAATGCATGAAGAAATGTTATATCCTTTTTTTGCATAAAGGTGTAATTTATCTCGCTATATTTAAGTTTAGTTATCGTCAATTTTTCTAATAAAAACATTTAAGAAAAGTAGTTTCATAGAAACTCATGAATTCCCAGAGTAAAATTAGAATATTAGCCGCTCCAGGCCCAGTATCCTATCCTTTAATAGCATATCAAATGAAGAATAAAGATATAGAAATAATTTTCGGAAAAGAAGGCGGAAAAGATGTCGATGCTATAGTTGATTCTACAGTTTCATTAGCAAAAAGAGGGCTAAGGATTGATTTTATTACTGTAAAGAAGTTAATGTTGATTTCGCCTAAGCTAACAGAGGGTAAAATAGGAGTCTGGAGAAAGGGGAGTGCTGCTGACGTTTTAACAAGAGCCACAATAGATCTAAAAAAGGTTAAGGCTGAGCTAGTATACTCTGATGATATGATGCAACTTGTAAATATGTTAAAAAATAATCAAATTAGTGCAGCAACATTATCCTCTGCCTTAGGGAAAGGAGAAGCATTTGAAGATCTGCTTAATGTTCCAGGGAGTTGTGGAATTCACATAAATTCACAAGAGGATAAAGTTATTAATGCGTATATGGAGGGAATAACTATCATTAAAGAAAACTTAGATATAGCTGCAGATTATATTGTTAAAAATTTACCAATAAAGATTAGTAAGGAGTTCGTAACTGGTGTATTGAAAAATGCAGAGTTTAACGTCTATAAAGGAGGAGAATTTAGAGAATTTTATGAATTAGTAAAGAAATATTCTAATAACTAAATTTAAATACCTTTTTTATATATTCTATTCTGTGAAGTTGAGGACTCATTATGTTTTCTCGCTTGGTGTTATATCATTAGTTTTGGTTTTTCTTTCTAACAATTTTTTCGTGAGTTTTTTCGTAGCTGCATATTCTTCTATTTTGGGTAATTCTCTGATTGATAAGATAGGGCATAGGGAGTTGTTGACTGGAAGGGGTTATATACCGGTTAGGTCTCCTTTAACCCATACTTATCCTAGGAGTGTATTATGGGGATTATTACCAACAATTCCCTTAATCTTCCTCATACACTATATGTACGGTTATTATGCTTTAATTGAAGTATTGGTCTCCGGAGTGATAGTAGGTCCTACTCATATGTTTCTGGATATGTTTACTGAAGCTGGGGTTTATGTGAAGAAGAGGGGGAGGTGGAGGAGGTTCGCATTAGCCCACTATAGGTATGATAACCCAGCAGTAAATGGTTTAGCAATCTTTGCCGGTTTTCTGCTTCTGTTAATCGCATATTACATTAGTAATTTATATTATTATTTCTAATGAAATAATATACGAAAATAGAAAGATTTTTAAATCTCTCTTCTATATCTTTTATTGTGGTTTGTGAGAAGTGGGAATTGAGGTTTTCAATGAGGAAAGCAAAGAACTATCATGAGTTTATGGAGTATGCAGTAGATAATTTCATCGATAAAACAGTAATGTTAATACTTGAAAAATTAGATTTACTAAGAAAAGACCCACTAAAATATGCCAGAGAGAAACTGGGGAAGGATAAATACGGAAATCCCATGTTCTCAATAGAAGTTACGGGTGATATAAGGATACTTTATAGTATTGATCCAAAAAATTGTGTAGTTTTCATTTGGGAGGTTGGGTCTCATAAGAAGGTTTACGGGCATGACCCTTAGCCTTCTCTCTTGCAAGTCTCAGTAAGTCTTCTTTAAACCTCTCGAAGTCCTCATCGTTCTCAATAACTAAGAACCTTTCACCATCCTTATCTTCAACAATTCTCATAATTATATATTTGTTACTGGCATTAAAAAAGATATGGTAATCATTAATTATTGTAGCCAACTATAATGTCGTCGTAGATATATTAATAGCGAATCTTTACAAAGATTAGGTACTGAGATGAATTCTTGTAATCTTAGTTTAAATGCTAAGAAAATTCTTAGCTAATTAAAAGACACTATGAAAATTTGCAGGAATAATTAGTAATATTTTTTCTAGAAATAAATATCGATTAACAAATGATATCTTAGATTTTTAACTTGTTAATTCTATAAATAAGGCGGTTATTGACCTTGGATTAAATTTATTACTGCAATTAAGAGGTAAACATAATGTTAAGAAAAATTAATAAGGCTACGAGTAACGCATTACTTTTCTTATTGCTTATTTCTTTAAAGTTACTCTCATTAGAGAAATTAATGATTTTATTTTTACCCTTTTTAATCGCATCCGATTCTACTTTCTTTTTAATAAATATAGCATTAATTCCCTTAGCGGTTATTTTATTTATAATGTCTGCTATACTTAGGTTTTACCAAATTATTGTCAGTCGGGTAAGTTCTCTTCACCAATCTTAGAGGTCCCAACTCATCATTATTAATAGTAAGATCAAACTATCAGAATAAAAAATTAGAGTTCTTTCAGTTCTCCAAACTCAGCCTCTTTCATCTTGTCACAACCACTATAAGCTAACGAAGAAGAGAAAACATAATTCTCGCCAACATACATCTTATAATACTCTTCCGGGATCCCTTTGCTCTTTACATAATCCTTGTTGTAGTAGTTAAAATAGTATAAATGTGACTTTCTACTTTCTCTATCCACATATAATATTAGTAGATTTAAGGCAGATTTTGTATACTTAATTAAGTCTTCAACTCCTTCTATTCCTTTTTTCTGTATATATTTTCCAATAAGCTCAGAGTCAACCATAAGTTTAGGATTTATCCCTAAAGCTTCACCTAGCAACTGTTTATCAACACTACCGTTATGGGCGATAAAGAATATTCCTTTCTCATTACTTTCCATATATGGATGAGATAGATAAGGAGCTACTAATGACTTATCGGTAGCTAATCTAGCATGAATTATTACTTTAGCATTCTTTAAAGAATCTATAATATTTATGAGTCTTTCTTTATCTTTAAAGATGGGATTTACATTGCGATAGTAAATTATATCATCATCTTGTAAAGCCACGATCCCCCAACCATCAGAATGTACATCATGCGTAATGGGGTCATCTTTAGCGGAAGCTACTAAACATTCTGCAAATTTTTTAAGTTTTTCCTTTTCACCTATATAAGCTAACATTCTGCACATAATTTATAATTATCCACCTGAATTAAAATATATGAATCAAAAAGATGAAGGGGAGGATTGGAGTATAACAATACTTCTAGTTGAAATTGGTGTACTCATAGGAATTATTCTAGTGCTAATAAAAATATTACCAGCTTTAGCTCATACGTAATTATGCAAATTGGTATAGCTGCTCACAGCGGAGAAGTTTCAGAAGAATTAAAGGAAAGGGCTAAGAGATTCGTTGACGAAGTCTCAAGTTGTAAAAAAGTTAGATTACTTTTAGGTGGTTACTGGGGATTAATGAAGATAGTGGTAGATGAGGCTCTGAATAAAGGATTACCAGTTGTCCTTTTTCTTCCCATAGAGAGAGAAGAGGTGGAAATTCCAGAAGAAGTAATTAAAGTATATACGGGATGTGAATTTAGATGTAGGTCAGTAATGCTTGTCAGGTCTTCTGATATTCTAGTTAGCCTTGGTGGAGGTGTTGGTACTCAAATTGAGCTCTTTATGGCTTATGCTATGGGAAAACCTGTTTATAGTTTATATAAGACTGGGCTTTCAACAGATAACTTGAAGCAAGCATACCCAGAATATTTTGATGATAGGCAAATAGTTAAGATAAAATATTTTGATGATGAGATTAAGATGGCTAATGCAATATGTAATGAAAATATAGAAAAAAGAAGAATAAACTTTGGTTAGAATTCACAGTAGTAAGTTTCCACTCCCTTAATGCCAACCCTTTCAGAATAAATATACCCTCCATTTTCCTCCTCATTTGCAGTTGTTATATAAAGTGTTTTTAAGTCTGAATCTCCAAATGTTACTGAAGTTACGTGAGAGGCAGGGACTTTTATTTCTTCTAATACTCTTCCTTCAGTAACTCTTAGTACTCTTCCTCCACCATAAAGAGCTACCCATAACATTCCTTCAGAATCGATTGTCATTCCATCTGGTACTCCTGGATATGAAGAAAGATCTATTAAGGTGTTTCTATTTGATATTTCACCCTTCATTAGGTCAAAATCAAATACGTATATTTTCTTTGTGGGAGAATCTATGTAATAGAACTTTTTATTATCTAGACTCCATGCTAATCCATTTGATATAGTGACTCCATCTAAAACCTTTCTGAGTTTTATATTAAGGTCTAAAACGTATAATGCTCCAGTTGGATACTTTTCCTCTAAGTTCATCGTACCTACCCAATATCTTCCCATGGCGTCACATTTTCCGTCATTAAATCTGTTTCTTTCATCCCAATTTTCAACTTTATATAGAAGATTAACCATATTGTTTTCTATTATATAGAATCCTTTCCCAGATGTTGCAATTAATCCTCCTTTTTTCCTTGGCTGTATTGAACTCACATACGAATTTAGTCTTATCACTTCATGTTGATTTTCCTTTATACTATGTATTTCACCTCTAGTAATGTCAACGAAATAGAGTGTGTCTTTAACCCATATTGGTCCTTCGAACAATTTTCCCTTAAATTCAGTAACTTTTTTCATATACTTATATCTCCAATCTGTATTATATTTCCTTCTTCATCCTCAAATACCAATTTTCCATCTTCAGTTATTACTATGTAGCCTATTTTTCCATTACATTTGTAAGGGAAAGCAAGTAAACTATTCGGTGTTTTTACTTGTGTTACAGCAAATATTGGTGTAAGGGAATCATCCAACTCTAAGGCTAAGCAGTTTGAGGCTTTCTGGAAAATAAGATTAAGTAAGTTATCAAGAAGTTTTTCGTATTCTTCTCCTATTTGTTTCATCCTTTTTATTTCGTCTAACTTCACAATACTTATTAGACTGTTTATCTTAATATGGTTGATCATAGGAAATTTCTTTATTTAATAAATTTTCAATATAATAACTTTCCTTATAATTTTTTCTATTTACATTATTTATCTTCTTTAAATTTCCTTTAACGACTTTTAACATGTTAATCGTAATAATTTAAACATTTCGAAAATCAAGTTAAATATATTATTAAAATGTTTTTCACAAAAATCTTATATATATGATAGATATAATTTAAATTAGAGAAACATGTCTATTTCCGAAAAACTCGATAGGCTAATGAGGCTAAAGGGAGCTATAGCAGCAGGCCATTTTACTGCAGATGGTAAGTTAGTTGAGTACAAGGGACCATTAACTAAGGAATTAGCTGAAATGGTAGCTAAGATGTGTGCTGCAAATTCATTAATGGGAACTATAGAAGCCGAATCGTTTACAAAGATCAGCGGAATGAAGTGGACACCATTTCTTGGTTGGGCAGTAGCTGCAGGAGAGTATGCTGTATGTGTAATGGGTAACTACGGAGTTTTTGTTAAACTTAGTGAAGCAGACTTTAACGAAATATTTAAAGTATTGGGAGAAGTATCTAAATAAATTCCCAAGAAAAATTTTCTTTTTTATCTTAGCTTATAGAATTTTTATTATATAATTTTTGTAATAGCTCACAATAATGGTTTAATTTAATTCCTTCAGCTTTACATTCTACAGCTATAAGATACGGAGTGGCTCTATTATCAAATGATATAATTCCTCTGCAATAGGGAGTCAAATTAGTTGAAGGAAAGGTTTTTAGCATGTAATGTGCTATTACTTTTTTTGTTTCTTCTGACAATTCGCTTGCTAGAGGGTATAAAAATCCTGCTAGTGACGCTGGATAATTAAGACAAATGTTTTTGATATCTATCTTTCCTTTATCAATTAAATCAACCATATCCTTAAGTAAGCAGTAAATTTCATCTACGCTACCTTCATAATTCCAAATTTCCTTTATTCTTTTAGCCACAACTTTTCGTATTTTATCATCATGGTAATTTTTGAAGAGAATAGCGAGTCCTTTCGGTGTTATACTGAAGTTCTTTTCTCCTTTTTGCACATATCCTTCTTTACAAAGTTTCTTTAAAATTCTCCATGCTGTTGCTGACGGCATCCCTAGTTCTTGCGAAAGTTTATATGAGGATAATGGTCCTATTATAGTTAACTTAGAGAGTATTTTTAATTCCTTTATTGAACTTTTTGCTGATAATAAAACTAGAAAATGTAATTTAAATCTAGATATTACTTCGAGGACTGATGGATCTATGTTCTTTAGACTTGATACTACCATACTCTCTTTTAATAAAAAAAGAAGGAAATCAGAAATTACGAGAGGTATCCCTATCATATTTTTACTATAAAATATTTAATATATGGGTTTAAAAACTTTATTTTTAAAACAGTTTGTTAATAATTAATAAGACAATAGAAAAAAAGAAAAGAATTAAAAATAACTTTGTTTTTATTTCTAACCTCTCCATCCAAAACTTCCTACTGGTATTGGTTGATTACTTACTATCTGGAAAGGTGTCATTGGTGCAACTTGGTATGCATATTGTCCAGCAAACAGTATATCGGCTCTAGTTAAATATGCAGCAACTATTGCGAAAATAGCTGCTACTAGAACTGCATACTTTACTGCTGTTGGCAAATCTGCTGGTTTTATCTCACCTAATGATTTACTTACTTCTTTTGAAATAGGCATCATTCTAAATGAAAACGCAAGAGTTCCTCCTCCAGAGATTAATACAGCAAGAGTAGAGAGTATTAGGTCTATGTAAAATGTACTTTGTGATAGTAAATAATCATACGCTATTTCATCAAATACATAAATGAAATTCACAGTTGCTAGGAATAAGAACCATGAGGCTAATTCTGCAATTCCAGAGAAAGCTAAAAGTTTTGCCATAAGTCTTCTTGCCATTATTCCTTCATCACCTTTAGTTACGAATGCTAAAATATAACTGATACCAGAACCTACGAAAACACCACCAGCTAAGAATAATAATGGTATACCAGCATTATTCCAAAATGGAATCCCTGTAGTAGCTGCAAACTCAAAACCACTATATGTTGTTGAGAATATTCCGAATAACATTCCGAGAACTGCAAATGTAATTCTCGCACTCCTAGCCAATTTTTGTGGTAATTTTAGGAATATGGAGAGCATATACAGTAAGGAAAATAGTAGTAACCCTGAGACAAATATTATACCTCTAGCCATCCAGGAGTGAGAGAAGTTTATTAATGCCTCAATAGGTGAGGACGTTGCTGCTAGCGGTCTTCCTAAATCATATGCAAAGAACGCAAATGCTAATATCGTTGATACAAATACAGTAGGAGCACCTTTCTTAGCCATGCTTGGATACTTACCGGTTAACTCTAAAGCACCTATTATAGCCATTAGCATACCAGCGACTTCAGTAAAATATAATGCTAATGCTACCTCTGTTCCCCATAAAGGATATTCATTTATCTGCTGTATTGGTGCTTGTATTCCGTAAGGGGGAGGTGCTGGAGCTGTAAACTGTCCCATTTCTATTCATTCGAACATTAATTTATTTTTTAAATAAACATTCACTTCACTTTTGTAATATGAATAATCATGCATATTAGCTATCTTTTTAATCTTAAATGAAAAAGTTAAGTTGTGAACATCGGGGAACTAATAGAACAAGGTAAGTATGAAGACGCGTTAAAGGAATTAAAAGGGGAAGATGAAGATACAAAACTTCTTAGGGGTTTTCTACTTTATAGACTAGGTAAATATGATGATGCAATAAAAGAAGTTAGCAATGTGGATAGATTAGAGAGTTACTATATCAAATTCGAATGTTATAAAGGTTTAGGCAAGAAAGAAGATGCTATAAAAAGTCTAGAGGAAGGAATAAATAAGTATTCTTTGAGTCACGTACTTTATTATATATTGGCTCAATACTATTTTGAAGAAGGAGATTTGGATAAAGCGCTAGATTACATTGATAAGTCTCTCAGTATTTTACCTATAAGTTACGATTATAAGTTTTTAAAAGCTAAGATTCTTTTTTCTAAGGAAGATTACGAAAATGCTCTAGTTTATTTAAATGATGTTATCTCTATGAATCCTAAGAATATTGAGGCTAGAATAATGAAAGCAATGTGCTATTATAACGTTGGGCTAAAAATGGATGCATTATCAGAGATAAATAAAGCCTTAGACCTTGAAAAAAATAATGTTACTCTTCATTTTCTTAAGGGGAAGATATACTTTGAAACTGGATTCTATAAATTGGCTTTAGCGGAGTTTAAAATTGCATTGAGACTCTCTCCCAGTGCAGATATGTATTATCATGTCGCTCTCTCATATTATATGTTGGGTTTACATAGAGATGCCAACATGTTTATCGATAAGGCTATAAGCCTTGAAGAGAAAGGGAGATATTACGCGTTAAAGGCTAGAGTAATGAAAGAATTGGGTGATTTAGCTAAAGCTAAAGAATTGGCATCTAAGGCTATTAATTTAGATTCAGAGACTAAAAAAGAACTAGAGGATTTACTTTAATCTTTTATTTCCTATTATACATATTACTAAACTGAAGTGAAGGTATAAATAATTAGTTAATTTAACAACATTACGATTGAAATGAGTAATTTAAAACTAACGCGAAGAGATTTTCTAAAACTGTCTGGTATTACAGCTTTAACAACTGCGATTTTGCTCGAGGGAGGTTCAGTAATAGATAAAGTGTTCAGAGGACAAGAGGATTTCACTTATACACTAAACTACCCTAATGATGAAGTAGTTTATGGTAATTGTTTCCAATGTCTTGGTAGGTGTTCACTAGAAATTGTAAGAACACCGCAAGGTTTTCCTAGATTTATAACTGGCACCATAGGGTGGCATATTAATGATGGAGGAGTCTGTCCAAGAGGTGCTTCAGATGTATATTACTATTTCGCTCCAGCAAGATTAAGATTTCCACTGCTAAGAGCAGGTGATCGTGGAAGTGGTAAATGGATTGCAATTGACTATGATACTGCTTATGATATAATTATAAATGGTGTAAATGCATCCAGTTGGAATAAACTAGGCATATCACCACAGCAGTTAGGAGTCGGTAACTTCCCCGGATTATTGAAAATTAGGGAAGAAAATCCGCACGCTTTAGCTTTCTTCCAGGGGAGAGATCAGTTAATCCCCGGAATAACTGCTGGGTTTTTCGCAGGTAATTATGGGACAGCAAATGCTGGAGCGCATGGTGGCTTCTGTTCAATGAACGTTTATACTGCCGGAGTTTATGTAACTGGTGCGCCAGTATGGGAGTATGCTGGACCAGATGAGGAAAGGGCTCAATATTTCATATTAGCCGGTTTAGCTGGAGATCACTTCCCTAACTGGATGAGGAGAATTATCGCAATAATAAGAGAAAACGGAGGTAAGGTAGTCACAATAGCTCCAGAAAGATTTGGATTTTATTCAGTTTCTGATGAACATTTGTTCATAAACCCGGCTACTGATGGAGCATTAGCTATGGGATGGATAAGAGTATTAGTTGATTTCCACTACTACGTATATAAAGCCTATTTAGCATCAACTGGTCAAGGAACTCCTGTTCTTAACCCACAAACATTACAACCAGTTTCTCCAGCTTATGATCCTTCATCTGGGCAATTAATAATGCAGACAGTAGCTCCAAATGGGCAAGTGGTTCAATTACCTCAGTTTGGTGATATTCCACAAACCGCTGTATTTCCACACATTGATGAAGAATTCTTAAGATACTATACAAACTTATCATGGCTAGTTATAGTTAACCCCAATCCTCAAAATGGTGATTGTTTAGATCCAACTGATCCATCAGCTGGTAATAACGTAGGTTTGCATTTAAGAATGCCAGTATCAAATGAAGAATATTCCTCATCAAATCCGTGGTTAGAGGCTATTATGGGAAGCGATGGTAATGTGTATTCATATGTGGATACTCCGTGGCAAAAAGGAGTATTTCCAATTCTAACATTAGATGAATTACCTTCTTCAATGCAAAGTCAAATAATCCAAGTACCTTATAAATTAAAGAACGGGCAAGTCGTAAAAGTTCCGGCAATTCAAGTTACGGTTCCTAAAGCCCTAGGTAGTAATGAAACTATAACATTGACTGTAACTACTGCTTTTGAACTATTTAGAGCTGAACTACTAAATTACGATCCTTATACACCCTATCAGCAATCTCCTCAATACGGTGTTTTAAATGTTGCTGATATCACTGGAATACCGCATAATACTGTTGTTAGGATAGCTAATGAAATAGCTACTGTAGCATTCCAGAAATCCATTTATGAGCCAGCTAAATGGGTTGATTATTTAGGTAGATATCATGACCACGTTGTTGGAAGACCAGTCTCAATTTACTTTATGAGAGGTCTAGCTGCTCATGCTAATGGCTTTATGAGTGCTGCAGCATATTATTATTTAGTCTTAGTAATAGGAGCATGGGACAATCCAGGTGCTGACCTATATAAGTATCCATATCCTCACTATTTCCCAGGTCATACAGTACCTCCTCATCCGTTAGCTAATACACCAACTTTAGATCCAGACATTGCAAGCGCAATACAAGGAAGCAATTTAACATTCCCTAAGACTAGGTCTGGATTCTTAAAGACTGAATACATTTATAATGACGGTACTGTAGATATTAAGAATGTAACTATTGTTGGTGCTGGTCCTTATGGGTTCCCAGACGGTCCAGATGATTTAGTAATTTATAAGACCGGAAGACCTCTACTGGTAGATAGAGGATATAGCTGGGAAATTCCGTTAACAACTCAAAGATCAATTAGTGCTGTTGCATATACTACGTATTTTATGAATAAGTATCCTAACCAAGTCATTCCTTACACCGTGCAAGCAATGATGTGGTATATCACTGCACCTTACTGGAATAATGCCTATACTCTAACAGATCTGTTACAAAAAGTAACAGAGAAGGATAATAGTGGGAACTATATTATTCCATTCACAATAAGCATAGATTTATTTATGCAAGAGACTAATAATGTAGTGGATTTAATAATTCCAGACTTATCCTTCCTAGAAATTTATGGTTTTCATTCTACATTCGATAGACCAACCAGCTTACCTCAAGGACCATCTGATTCATTAAACTGGCCAGTGTTGCCAGCAATGTATCCAGTTTTAAGTGCTGGTGATTTCTTATTAACATTAGCATGGCTCCTAAGAATATATCCAAACCAGGGTAATAATATCGATCTAACTAAGAATCCACATTATACGACACAAGATCCGGTAACTGGATTACCATTAGTTAGTCCAGTAACAGTTCACGATCCAGTAACTGGGACAACAATATTGCAACAAGGTCAACCTGGATTAATATCATCTGGCATGTATATTTTAAAGGGCGGAGTTTTAATAGCTGGTTATGGAAGCAACTTTGAATATATACTTACAGATGCTGAAGGTAAACAGTCACCTAATCCTCAACAGTTAAAACTATATGCATCTTTTGTACCTAATGGTGCTAATCAACAAGATGTTATAAATCAGATATTAAGCAGTGTACCTCAAGGGCAAACTTTCTCAACAGCTCCAACCTATAAGATTGCTGCTAATCAAAGATCTAGTGGTATTGAACATTACTTTAGAATTCCAGTTAAATTCCAGCCTAAGTTACAACAGATGCTTCAAAATATAATAACAAAGTATGCAGCTGGACAAATGACGTTAGAAGACATTAATCCTGGATTTGTAAAGGTCGGAAAAGGAGGCGCGGTTTACGTGTTACCACCATCAATAAGGTACATGAGAAACGTAAACATGTTCTACTTTAAGGGTTGGGGTGCTTATATGCCTGGAGCCTACGGACCAATTGGTTTGCCTTATGTGCATAGGATATACCTAGAATATTTACAGAAGTTCAGACTAGCTGCAGCTGGCAAATGGCAAGGATATAATGCAGCTTATTACTATTTCTATCTTAAGACCGGTAACTCAAACTTCTTAGTCAAAAGCGTCTTGCCCAATGATTCATATGGTCAAGCTTTAGCTAAGAATTTACTTGATTATCATAGACCATTTGGAGGATATTATCCACCTCCCGCATGGAAATCAGAAATTACTTCTGACGGCATTGACTTAAACGAATACCCGTTAACTTTCTTTGTGAGAAGGCATGACAGGACTTACCATTCATGGAGTTTTAATGTTCCATGGTTGACTGCAATAATGCCATATACTCCAGTTATGTTAAGTTCTGCTGATCCTTACGTGAAAAGTATGGGAATTCAAAGTGGTGATTTCGTACAATTTGAAGCTGTTAATGAACCATGGTCTGGAGGATTAAGGACTACATTAACAGCTATAGCATTCTTAGACAATGCAACTAGACCCGGTGCTGCTTGGGTTGTAGTTTCAGCTCAAGCTTTACCAAACTTTAGAGGTATGACTTCAGATTCCCCGCAAGTAAAGTATAGTATATTGAATAACTGGGCAAATATATCATATATGCCCCCATCTAGGGGTGGACAATTGTCACCACAGAGTGATAATGCTTTCCCAATTATGTATTTAGATCCAATAACTGGACAAACTGCATGGCATGATAGCAGAATAAAAATTGTTGGCAAAGTGTCAGCGACTAAAACAAGTGTTACAGCTAATAGGTTTGTCTATATGGGTCAAGATTTCTCTAGCCAAGATATATTGTCAGTAATTGTTAGCCAGATGAGTGGGCAGATAAGTATAAGTGGGGCAAGTAATGGTGCACCATTTGCACAAGGAGTTAATATTCCGCACTTAAGATTTAACGCCAATAATATGCAGTCCACATCTCTGTGGAGTTATGTAGCTCCTTACTCTTTAGCGTCAAATAACTATCAGCTAGGTAGTTATAAGATAAGGTACGGATTTGCGGGTGAGTCCTCATCAAGTTAGTCTTTCTTTTTTATGAATATGTCTTGAGGTGATTTTATATGTCCTCTATAACTCTAAATCCGAAAGAAGGTGGAATTCAAAAATCCCTTCCTTTCACGCCAAAGAAAAACTATGCTATAATAACTGACTTAAACAAGTGTTTCGGCTGTGCTGGCTGTCAAATGTCATGTAAAGAATGGAACACCTCTGGAATGTTTGGACCGTTACCAGATCTAAATCCATATGGAGAATTAGATGTTATGTTCTGGCTAAGAGTGCTTTATGTTGAAGTTGGTAACTATCCGCAAACTAAAGTTTACAACATCCCAATAAACTGTTTCCACTGTATGAATGCCCCTTGTGTACCAGTATGTCCAGTTGGTGCTACGTTTAAGAGAGAAGAAGACGGAATAGTATTAGTAGATTATAATGAGTGCATAGGAACTAAATACTGTATTTATGCATGTCCTTACGGTAATAGATTCTTCGATTATGTTGAAGGTGTTACAAAGAAGTGTACTCATTGTTTTGATAGAATTTATGATCCAACACTACCGCCAGAAGAAAGAATCCCAGCTTGTATACACGGCTGCATGGTTCAAGCGAGAATATGGGCTGATAGATTAGATCCCACTGACCCTGGTAATATACTGTTTATAGATAAAGGTGGATTTGTTTTAGGTCCAGAAACCGGTGCTGATCCAGCTAGCGGTTATTTACCGTGGCGTAGTGCATACGCCGCTGATAACGATGTTGAATTACTTAGCGAGTCAGAATATTATAACGTATGGACTTCAAATGGTGTAGTTATTTTAGGATCTCAAGGAAATAACTCTACCTACACAGAACAAAACGGTAATTCTACAAGTTAAAGGTGTTTTTTATATGTCTTCTCTTCTTGAAATCTCTTCCATGAGATTTTTAATTTATGACACTTTCTCACACTTATTCCTTTATAATTACTATGAAGAAGATTATACCCAATTAATGAAAAAACTAGAGAAGATAAAAGACATTCAAGAAATAAATTCCATCGTTAATTTTAAGACTATATGGGAAAAATTGTTAAATTCTAAGAGAAGTGATTATCTGATTGAATACACAACCCTCTTTTTAACTGGTCTTGGGGTCAAACCCTTAACCCCAGTTGAAAGTAAACGTTTCTTTTCGTTAATGGGAGAAAGGGTAGCAAAGTTTAGGAAAGACGACATTATTCGCTTCTACAGCTCAAGAAGGCTAAAACTGAATTACATGAATCAATTTGTGTTCGAGGAAGACCATATTTCAAATATTCTAGCATTTATGGCCTACTTAATTAAAGAAGAGATAGAGTTTAGGCAAGAGAGAAAAGATATTTACAAGAACTTAATGGATCAAAAGAATTTCTTTATAACTCATATCCAAGGATGGGTTCCAGATTGGATTAATGACGTAATTAATGATCCTAGAGCTGATATTTTTAAGGTTGTGTGTAAGGAATTGAAAAGCTGGATTGATTTCGAGAACTCTTACTTATTAGGTGGTGGTAAAAATTGAATATTGGTTTAGTTGTTAGCCAAAGGGCTAGAGAATTACTAACAGATGATTTTCTGTTGAAAATATATAAAGAAAGTGGGATTCCTTATGTGGCTGAGTTTGGTGATTATCTGGCTAATGATGTTAGAGATAATGAATTGCAAGGTCTTTTAATAGTTTCCGAGTCTGATATGAGTAAGTTTGTTGCTGAAGCAGATGAAAGGCTTGGTTTAAATCCTTTAGCAATAGAGGTTTTACCCCTTTCCTGGTTCTCCGAAAAGGGCGAGAATTATAGATTTGCTTTACTCATGGCTTATATAAGAAAGTTATCAAGACAAGAACTTGTATATAGATTACAGCCCATAAAAAACGTTACCATATCAAGACGTTCACTAATTAAGTTTAAGCTTTATGAATATAGACCTTATCCTGTTCTTTTTGATTCTATCTTTGCTGAAAGGGAAATTAATACACTTATTTCGTCATGTCCTAAAGGGATATTAGCAAAGACTATTGAGGGGGTTGGAGTAACTTCCCCAGAGAACTGTTCATATTGCGGTTATTGTACCACTAAGGGTTACCTAGGTTATTTAGAAATGCCAACGTTTACAACTGATCAGCTAGTCTATTTTATTAACACTATAAATTATTATGATGATAAGGCTAAAGCTTTGGTATTTACTAAATTTAAGGATATTCCTTTGCAGGAGGGTTATTATCCATTATTAGTACCTTCATTAGCTTCGATCCCTGACGTATTTCTTTATGTTACTTATGCATCTGGTTTAGTCCCAGTGTTACTAATTGATCGTGAAACTAATGATATCGAAAAGAAGAGATTAGATGAAATTCCTACATATTTCCCTGGATCGAAACTACCCATTTATAAAGTTAAGATTGAGGAGTTACAAAAACTTGAGTTAAAAAATGAGCTAAGTAAATCCTTAATACCAGAAGAATTACCATTAAGGAAGTATAGGAGAAGAAATCTATATTTATGGGCTATTGATGAAATGAAAAATAAAGTGAAGCTTGATGAAGAAGCAGAAGTTCCAGATATCTATTTCGTCTCTATAGATCCAGAAAAGTGTGTTTTATGTGGTGTTTGTGTTAGGGCTTGTCAAATGATGGTCCCCGACTTGAAAAATGTTAACGATACAATGTCGCTTGAGTATAATATTCCAATGTGTATAGGTTCTCAACGGTGTGTTAAAAACTGTCCAGAGAATGCTATAAAGGTTGAGAGGTTTGCTAAAATAAAGGAGTTGAAGAAGATTGCTGTAAGTAAGGCTGTTGTTGCTAAGTGTAGATATTGTGGTAAGCCAATAGGTTCTGTAAAGGTTAAAAATAAGGTAGATTCCCTTCTGATAGATATGGGATTTTCTGGCACAGCACAGTATACAGATGTATGTAATGAGTGTAAACAAAAAATGTTAACAAAGGTCTGGCTTGAGAATTATCTGAAGATAAAAGGAGGTAAATAAATATGTACGTATTTGCATTTAATTTTCTAAACACAATAGCTAAAGTCCCAGATAATACAATTAAAGAGTTAAATGAGTTACAATGTGTAATTACTACTTATACTTTAGCTAGGGTTTATGTTCCCTATTCTGTTCTGTTACAAGCAAAAGGAGTTAAATTGGATAAGCTAGAAATTTATCAGGATTCATTATTGTTAGAGGAAATAAGTTATAGGGCTAGAATCTTTATAATTACTAATCTAGAAAAGAAATTTGTTAAAGAATTTTTGTTAAGAAATAATATAGATGTGTTTGTTCAAGATGTTATTTCTGCCGAGGAGATAAAAAGATACAAGCCTTCACCAGAATTTTTTGATTATCTCGCTAAAAGAGCTAATAGTGTTAAAGGAGCTATTACTATAATATCCTCAAATCCACAAGATATAATAGTGGCAAAATCTATGGGGTTTAAGGCTTACTGGATGAATCGCAGTAATTTACAATACCCCTTTCCAGCCAATTTACAACCGGATAATATTCTAAAATCTATAACGTCCTTAGCCGAGTCAACTGCACAACATAAAGTTGATTCAAGTATGGGAGATTCAGCTTTAAGGTGTACGTAAAATGGCTACAGATACTGAAATATACAATTGGTTTTTGGAATTAGGTATGAAAGTTGAGAAAGTGACTTCCGGTAATGCATATTTTCATATAACTGTTTCTCCTCCAGTAGAGAATAGTGTTAAAGTTTCAATAATCAGGACAAACCCAAACTCTACCTTTTATATAATTACAGTAATAATTGATTTAGATGTCGATAAACTAAAAAAGAATCCGTCATTATTAAAGAGTATAAAGCTAGATTTAATTAGAATGAACCTGGAGTTTTTCTTAATACCTCCAGATGCTGAAATACCTAAAAGTATACAAATAGGTAAGATTATGTTTTCTGAGGGACTAACAAAAAACCAAATATTGGATACAGTTACATTAGTTAAAAATGGTGCTTATCTAGTTCTAACAACTTTAGAAGGTTAGTATTGTATAACCCTCATTTGCAAATTTAACTATTACGTCTGCTCCTCTTGATATTTCGTCAAAGAAGATTAGGTCATCTTTATTAACATTATAGTTTTTCATTGCCATCTCACAAGCATATACTTTAATACTCATTTTTCTAAGATTTTCACTTGCCTTACTTACTATTTGTGATATATCATTTTTCTTGTTTAACGCAGTTATTCCAGGTCCTAGGAATACCATTTTGACATCTTCTGCCCCCATCATTTTTAGTCCTTGTGCTACGTTAACTGCTGTATTAACGTTTAATTGATCTTGGGATTTAACTACAAGTAGGAACTTTGCCATTTTTTATCATTTAAAAAATCACTTTTTTCATTTTAAATTTAACTGATAAAAACTAATTTAACTTTTTAAATGTAGTCAAAACAATAGATAGACTTAAAAACCACGATAGAGAGAAGATATAAGTGAAACTTAAATATACAATACCTTTAGCTCTAGCAATTTGGTGGATACCAATATTTAGTGGTTTAATACTTGGTTTTGTTTCATCATTTCTTAATAAGGAATATAAGAAAGGTATTTTTTCGGTTTTACTTTCCTCTATTATAGCTTCAGCGTTTTATATAGCTTTAGCTTTTTATGTTCTTAAAGTACCAATATTAGGGAACTTACTTCCTACTTTCGCTATAATATTTTCTGCTATAGATACAGCTATATCTCTCCTAGTATTTAATTTCATATTTTATAAATCCTCTTTCTCTTCTATAACTGCAGATGGAATGTACAGTGAATTTTATGTATCCTCCAGAGAAGAAGTTGAAGATAGACTTAAGGAACTATTAATTAACTGCGGAGATCCTAAATTAACATTATCAGAAGATAAGATATCAGTACATAGGGAATGTACTGGTTATGTTGTTGATTATGATATAGTTGAAGCAGGTAAAAATAAATATAAAGTTAGATTACAAGTAAAGAAAAAATACGAATAAACAAGTAAATTTTAAAAATGAAGAAGAGTGAAGAGTTAAATAGATGTCAAAATCGTCTGAGAAAGAGGAGAGGCTGAAAGAACCTAAAAGGGAAATAGGTCTAAGGGATCTCGTGTTTTTGAGTCTTGGTGGTCAATCTCCGTTTTTGAGTGTTTTAGTTTACGGTTTGTTGGCTTTTGAAAATGGAGGATATTTCGCTCCTATTGCTGTTATATTAGGAACTCTTTTAGTTCTTATTAACGGTCTTGTTGTATATAGGCTTTCAACTAAATTTACGCAGGAGGGAGGATATTATCTTTATGCTTATTATTCTTTAACAAAAAGATTGGGCTTTGAGACTGGATGGACTTACTTGCTCTATTCTTCATTTTATGGTGTAGCCTATGCTTTAGGTGCATCTTTTGTTTTAAGCGAGGTACTCAGTATAAACCCTTTTATAATACTTTCACTTATTCTTGGCATATCTTCTACTTTAGCATTAATAGGTAAAAAACCCTCATTTAGATATGCAATTTTTGCAAGTATTTTAGAGATATTCATGTTATCTTTTATAGCCGGTTCATTCTTATATACTACAAAATTTACTTTTTATAATCCATTTGTAAAAATTCCACCATTAGATCGACTAGCACTTGCAATAATTTTTGGTTCTAGCATTCCGACAGGTTATGGTTCAATAACTCCATTATCTGGAGAAGTTAAAGATCCTAAGAAAACCGTTCCTAGAGCAATAATCACTGTAATCTTACTCGGAGGACTACTTGCTGCTTTTGATATTTATTCGATTATAGATCATATAATTTATTTTCACATCGCTATAACTAATATTGATTTAATACATTTGATAGAATATAGATTTGGATTATTGACATTAGCATTTGTATTATTCGCTGCCGCAAATGATGGTGTACTAGCTACTTTAACATATATCTTTTCCACATCTAGAACCATATTCGCAATGGCGTATCATGATTTTTTGCCCTCTATATTGGCTAAGCTAACAGAAAAGAATGAACCTTTCTATGCTGTAGCTGTTGCTGTAGCATCATATTGGATTATCTCATTTATCTCTACAGTTATAAGCGGCTTTAACTTAGCAAATGCTTTCGCTCTAGTTGGTTTAATCTCATTATTTGCTAACTTATATGTTCATTTAGCGGCAGATTTCTCTTTATTTAAAATATCTTTGAAGAGAGCTAGAAAAAGAATTTTGCAACTAGCACTCTCTATATCGGCAGTAATAGTGACGTTAGTAATCTTTTCTGCATCTGTCGAAGGTACTGTTCCATTAACTTTAGATATATTCTTACTTTGGCTAATAGCTGGATTTCTAATTGCTGAGATAATAGATATGAGTAAAGAAGAAGACTAAAAAAGATTACTCTTCTTCTATTTCAGCTTCTTGTATAGATTCTTTCTCTTCTTCAGACTCTTCAACCGCCTTTTTCATTTCTTCAATCTCCTTTTGAGGTAGAGGCTGTATCTCAGCCTTGACGTTAGTTATCCTTAAGTATTTATCCCACTGTATTACGATTCCTTCATCTGTGATATCCATTGGATGTCTAACCATTGATATTTTACTATCTCTCATTTTCCAAACTATTACTGACCTATACAATTGTCCCTCATACTCATCTAGATCAAGTCTAACGATACCATCAACAGCATGCTCAACACCAGGTCCTCCGAATCCCCTTTCTCCAGCTGACACTTGGCTAATAAACATTGCAGTGCAACCCAATCCAGCAATAACTCTCTTTAGTTGCATTACAATAGATCTTGCCATTGCTGGCTTACTTAAATATAGTGTACTTACCGAATCAATAACAACCCTCTTTGCGTTTAAATTCCTTATAGCGTCTCTCAATACACCACTTAATTCTCCAACATTATCTACGTCTTTAACAACATATTTTTCCTTTTGCGCTGTTGAACCAATACCCGCTGTGAATGCGTCAACTATTGCAAACTTTCCTTCTTTTTCGTATTTCGTAATATCCCAGCCAAAATGCTTAAAACTTCTAATTACGGAAACTGGATGTTCTTCTAACGCTACAAATATCCCAGGTTCATCTTTCTTTACTAACCCGTTGTAAAGAAACTGTTTACCTAGGATCGATTTTCCAGTACCTGGACCTCCAGAAATTAAAACTATATTTCTCTCTGGTATTCCGCCATAAAGGATTTCATCAAACCCTGGTATATATGTTCTAACTCTAAGGACCTTCATTAGTTAAAGAATAGACTAGAGAACTAATAAAATTAAACTAACTAAATCTGATTTTTACACGTTACAAAAATCAGAATGTATACCTTACTCTCCTCTCACTTCTCAAGCCTTCTTTAAATGCAACGTAAGATATAACAAATCCTATTCCAACTGCGATAGCTATTACTGCTATAACGTCTATTATAGAGAAATCAGAGGAATCTATGGCTCTTCTTACCGATTTCCAAGCAGAGAGAAAACCAGTTATATATTCATAAGCATCAAAAATTGTTGCAAATGCATTATATACAGTAATTAATCCAGCCTTCCAATCTCTCCCCTTTACTGTAGCTATGAAAGAAAAAGTTGTTGCAATTACACCCCACACTACTATTGCTAAGCCAAAAAACAGGAAACTAAAGCTTAAAAGGAAAACTACATCTGAAAACGAAAGATAACCTAAGTAAGCGAATATTACCGTAACTATTATAACAAATACGTATGATATTGGTAAGAATCCTCCTAAAGTGTAAACAACTCCTCCTAATCCTTTCCTATAGGCGTATATTTTTCCAGCATTATAGCTATTCCAAATAGAAATCGCAATATCTATTACAAGAAATATGATGGTAAGGATTAATCCAAACATGATATCTTTTAATTAACATTACTTAATAAAACTACTCGTTATACCTTAAAACATAGTTTTTAAAATATAAACTTGGTTTTCAATTTATGAACTGGAAAATAAACTTTCTTGGAGCTTATTTATCGTGGGTAATGGATTCTTATGATTTAGGGGCTGTAGTAATAACATCAACAATTTTAGGGAAACTTTTTTACCCTACACTAGGTTTATTAGGTGCAGTTCTTCCAATAGTATTTACTGTTGTATTTAGACCAATAGGCTCATTAATTTTTGGACTATTTGCAGATTGGAAGGGAAGAAAATCAATTTTAACCATTACAGTTTTAGGTTACTCCTTAGCAATAGGTTTAACGGCGTTTCTTCCTACATATTATCAAGCTGGAATATTGGCTACAGTACTCCTCAGCATTTTAAGAGTTTTTCAGGGAATTTTTATCGGTGGGGATGTCTCATCAAGTTTTACGCTTGCAATGGAAAGCGTATTTACTCGTAGGGGGCTATTTTCTGGAATAACACAGTCTGGCACGTTGGTGGGATTTGTAATAGTAGACTTGCTTTTCACTTACTTTGCTAAGGATCCAACATTTCTAATAACTGAGGGTTGGAGAATAATATTTCTTGTAGGTATTCTACCGGCAATTTTAGCTATAATAATACGGTATAAAGTTACAGAATCAGAAATTTACCTAAAATCTGAGAAAAAGCCTGTATCACAAGGATTGAGACCTATATTTCAAACAATTTTAGTAATGATAGGATTTTGGCTAATGATTTATTCTGGTCCTCAATTTGTACCAGTATTTTTAGGTAACGTGTTAAAGTTACCTTCATCTGTTTACGGTTTCCTAGCACTGATAATGAACCTAATAGGGATTCCTGCGATGATTCTTTCGGGTTTCTTGTCAGACTACATTGGGAGAAAAAGTATGGCTATCATAGGGTCTATTCTCTCTATATTTGCTGGAATATTACTTTACCTTTACTCGGCAACGTCTAATCTAACTTTTCTCATAACGGCTTTTGGATTTTTAATTAATCTACCTTCAGCGATTACTCCAGCCTATTTGGCTGAAAGGTTTAAGACATATAGTAGGGCTACTGGTGTAGGATTTTCTTATAACGGTGCATTTTTCGTTGCAGGCTTTGCACAAATATATATCTCTTTATTAGGTAAAATAATGCCAGTTAATTACTCAGCCTTAACGGTATTAACAATTGGTGCTTTATTTGCTATAATTGGCTTGGCTATAGGACCAGAAACTCTAAAGGTAAATGAATTAAAAATAAGTTAATTTTTTTCAAAACCTTTTCTTATTTCGACTCTTCTTTTCTATTATGAAATACACAAAACCCGTTTTAGTTGTCCATGGAGGAGCTGGAGATTGGAGTAAAAGAGACTATGAAAAGGGACTTACAGAGATCAAAAAAACGTTAGAAAGGGGTTATGAAGAATTTAAAAAAGGTAGTGCTATTGAAGCTGTTGTTGAGGCTATCGCATATATGGAGGACTCTGGAGTATTTGATGCTGGTATAGGGAGCGTTAAGAACTCTGAAGGAGAAGTGGAAATGGATGCTGGAATTATGCATGGTAATAGTTGGAAAGTAGGTGCTGTGGCTTCGGTTAAGGCTAAAAATCCCATAAAAGAAGCACTAAAAGTTATGCTTGACGGTAGACATGTCCTTTTAGTTGGCGAAAGGGGTGAAAGGTCGATAACCAATTTTATTGGAAATAACGGTGGAGATACTGTCGGTGCTGTTGCCTTAGACGAACAAGGTAATTTAGTAGCTGGGACAAGTACTGGAGGAATTTCTGGCAAATTACCAGGTAGAGTTGGTGACTCCCCAATACCTGGTGCTGGATACTATGCAACTCCTAGAGTTGCAGTTTCTTCTACTGGTATTGGTGAAATTATTCTTAGGATTTTACCGGCTAAAGAAGTAGATATGTTAGTTTCCATGGGTTTCTCAATAGAGGATTCTGTTAGGGCTGTTATCAATAAGATTACTGAACTATTTGGCAAGAGTAATGTAGGCTTAATTGGGATAGATTATAAAGGATATGCTACTGCTTATTATAACACTGTTGGAATGGCAAGGGGAGTAAAGGATAAGAATATAGTTAGAGTCTTTGTTTTTGAGGGAGAAATCTAATTGTGGAGAGGCATCGCTATCATTTACGCTTCAAAGAGAGATATTGCAGACAAACTTAAGGAGATACTGAAAGAATATCCAGTATATATCTTTAAATATTCTGAGGCTAACTTTGACTATATATGGAAATGTTATGATGCTATAGTTTTTACAATGGCTTTAAGTGGTGCTGTTAGAACTATTTGCAATTATGCTAAAAGTAAAGATGTTGATCCCGCAGTTCTTGTAGTAGACGATTCAGGGAAATATGTTATTCCAATATTAGGAGCTCATTGGGGTGCAAATGATTTAGCTTTATTAATAAGTAAATTGTTGAATGCGGAAGCAATAATAACTACAGCGAGTGAAAATTTTGGAGTAACCAGCGTAGAAGAATTTTCACGTAAACTATTCTGTAAAATACTTAATGTGAAAGATATAGTAAAAGTAACTTCCGCCTTGGTAAGAGGGGAAAAAGTCTGTGTTCAAGGTCTAGAAAAATTACCAGATGGAGTTACGGGGTATGTAATAGGTGACGAGTGTAAATATAAGGTAGTTCTGGTTGAGAAAGAACCAGAAAGATATGAGGAAAACACGGTATATTTAAAACCTTATAAACTTGCTATAGGAATTGGTAGTAAAATTGAAACCGATCCAGCCGTAATAAAGAAAGGTATTCTTGAAACTTTGAATAAACTTAATTTATCCTTAAGTAGGGTTAAGGTTATTTCATCTATTAGGGAAAAAGTAAAAATCGTTGCTGATGAACTTGGAATAACCTTCAGATTGGTTACTAGGGACGAAATAGAGACATTTAACGATGAGTGTTTATCACCACAGTCTGAAAAGCTGAAAGAGATTGGTCTGAAAGGTGTTGCAGAAGTTTCAGCATTAATAGCTGGTGGCAAGGAGGCTAAATTACTTTTAAGAAAAATTACTTATAATAATGAAGTAACTATAGCTATAGCGGGATTTGAATGACACTTTATGTAATTGGCGTTGGGCCTGGTGACCCAAGTTTAATTACAGTTAAGGGGTTAGAAGTTTTGAGAGATAGTAAAGTAGTTACTGGCTGGGGAAGCGTAATAGAGCGTTTTTCTTCTTATATTCAGGGTAAGCAAGTAATCAGATTAAATTATAAAGAAGAGGAGAAACAACTTAACGAGATTATGAAATTAGCCAAGAACGAGAATGTGGCTTTCCTTAATCACGGTGATCCTGCTGTTTCTGATTTTCAGTTGTTAAATAAGTTGAAGAAATTATGTATGGATAACAGAGTAGAGTTAGTTATTATACCCGGTGTTTCTTCAATAATTAGGGCATTACATATTATAGGAAAAGACCTTTCAGAAATAGTCTTTCTTACTTTTCATGTTAGGGGAGAAATTAATTATGATGAAATTAAGAAGTTTCTAAATACCGGTAGAGGAATTTTAATTAACCCAGAGCCTTATCCAGATGGCGTTAAAAGGATTGCATTAAAGTTGAAAGAATATGGCTGTAATTTTATTACTTTGACTATAATGGAAAAGTTAACATATCAAGATGAAAAAGTGTATAATTTTAATGTTGACGAGATTATAACGCGTGATCTAAAATTTAGTGATCTTACTATAGTTTATATTCCTCCTTGTTCCTTTTCTTAGAAATATTTTTATATTTGGATAAGCTATCCAATACCGTGAGCAATTCAGCTATTATAATAATCACACATGGTTCTAGAAGAAATACCTTTGTAGAGGACATGGTAAATCTAGCAAGATATATAGAAGAAAAACTAGAAGTACCAGTTTTTTTATCACATAATGAATATACCGAACCTAATTGGAGGAATATTGTATCCGAATTACTTTCAAAGGGAATTAATCACATAGTCTTTGCTTTAGCTTTTTTGGGAAGGGGAAATCATGTAGCTAAAGACATTATGGGAAGTTTTGGTGTTAGTGAGTTTTATAAATGGGTTAAGAGTACTTATGAGGGTAAAGAAATTAACGTCTATTTTACAAAGCCTTTAGCGGACTCAAACCTAGTGAAATTAGCACTTTTTTACAGAGTTTCTACAGCGTTTCCTCAACAAGAAAATGAGTACATAGAAGACCCAGAAGAAATTGAAGAAAGAACAATGAAATTTATCAGGGAAAAAGTCAGAGAACGATTTCCATATATGGGTGACAGAGAGATAGAGATAATAGCCAGAGCAGTATATGCGTCTGGTAATCTTGATTTAGCAGATAAAATCTATATTTCGCAAGATGCAGTTGATATTGGAATAGAAAGTTTGAAAACAGGCATTTCAATTTTGACTGATGTAAAGATGGTTTCTGCAGGAATAAGATGGAATAAAGTTGAAAATTACCTAGATAAAGCCTCAGAATTAGCTAAGGAAATGAGAATTACTAGAACCGCGGCCGGTATAAGACTTGGTTTATCTTCTCCAAAGATTGTAGTTATTGGAAACGCTCCAACAGCTGTTGCCGAAGTTTTAAAAATAAGGAAAGAAGGTGTAGAGATACCTTTGGTTATTGCTACTCCACCAGGATTTACAAATGCCGTTGAGGTTAAGGAGGATTTAATAAGATCTGGCATACCATGTATAGTGTTAAGAGGAACTTACGGTGGTAGTAGTATAGCAGTATCAATCATAAATGAGCTAATTAGAATGGTGAGGAGTTATGGCGGGTAAAATTTACATAATCGGTATTGGTCCTGGAGATGAAAAAAACCGTACTTTAAGAATGCTAGAGGCTATAAAAGAAAGTGACGTTATAATTGCGTACACGACTTACGCTGATTTAATTAAGGATTTAACCGATGGAAAAGAGGTTATCACAGCAAGGATGAAAGAGGAATTATATAGGGCTAAAATGGCAATAAAGAAAGCTTTGGAGGGTCATACTGTTGCTTTAGTTTCTAGTGGTGATCCCCAAGTTTATGGAATGGCACCACCAACACTTGAGATGATGTGTGCTAATAATGTTAACGTTGACTTTGAAATTATACCAGGTGTTACTGCAGCTTTAGCTGCAGCAGCAAGATTAGGTTCACCATTATCAATGGATTTTGCAGTGATTAGCTTAAGCGACCTTTTAGTACCTGCAGAAGAAATTCTTCATAGAGTTAGGAAAGCTGCTGAAGGTGACTTTGTAATTGCTCTTTACAATCCTATAAATAAGCCTTTACTTTTAAAGGCGATGGAGATAATAGCTGAATATAGAAAAGGCGAAACACCAGTTGGTATAGTAAAAGGTGCTTATAGGGAAAATGAGGAAGTTATCGTAACTACTTTATCAGAGTGGAAAAAATATCTTGATAAAATAAATATGGTTACTATGATGATTATTGGTAATTCTCGTTCATATATATGTAATGGTAAAATAATAACTCCAAGAGGTTATACGTCGAGGTATGATTATGTCAATGCTTTCAACTCTTAAAAGATTTGGAATAACAACCGGGGCTACTGCAGCGGCATCAGCAAAGGCCTCTGTTATCTATTTATTTCGTAATGAAACTCCTAAAAGTGTTACAATTCCAACTCCAATTGGTTTAAGACTAGAAATTCCGGTAGATGACTATGAAAGAAGAGGAGAAGAATACTGTGCTACAGTTACAAAATTTTCTGGGGACAACCCAGATGTATTAAATGGATTAAAGATTGTTAGCTGTAGTACAAAGTGTGATTCCGGAATTTTCATAGAAGGAGGAAATGGGATAGGTGTAGTTACTAAACCAGGACTTAAAGTAGAAGTGGGTGAAAAAGCGATAAATCCAATAGCAAGACAAATGATAATAGATGCTATAAATGAAGTAACCACTGATGGTGTAAAGGTTAGGATCGAAGTTCCAGATGGTGAAAAAATAGCCGAACTTACAATGAATAAGGACGTTGGAGTTATTAACGGTATTTCAATTTTAGGAACTACTGGTATTGAGTATCCTATCAGTGATGATGAATATCTTGAGCACATAAAAAGTGAGATATGCGTTGTTAAGGCTTTAGGGAAGAAGAAGTTAATCTTAGCACCAGGTAATACTAGCTTTGAGTTTGCCAGGAAACGTTATGGCGATAATGTAGTAAAGATAGGAGATAGAGTAGGTGATTCAATAAGGTTAGCAATTGAGCAAGGTTTTACTCATATAGTTTTAGTCAGCTTACCTGGGAAAATAACTAAAGTTGCATCTGGTTTAATGAACACCCATAGTAAATATGGTGATGCAAGAATAGAAACCTTAACTCACGCAGCAGTTCTAGCGAAATTAGACATTGAAAAGATAAATAAGATAGCTAACTCTGCTACTGTGACAGAAGCAATTACATACCTTTTACCAGAGGAAAGAAAGACACTCTTCAGCATAGTAGCTAAAAGAGTTCTTCAGAGGTTAAGGAAGATTGTGAAAAATGATGTGAAATTAGGTGTAGTTATTATTTCTGAAGAAGGAGAAGTTTTAGCTGAGGAGGGTGAGTTATGAGACTACCCGGAATACCGGATGAGGAATTTATAAGGGTTGAAAAGATACCGATGACAAAGGAGGAAATAAGAGTTTTAGCTCTTTCAAAGGCAAGGCTATTTGATGGTGCTAAATTTATTGACATAGGTAGTGGGACTGGAAGCGTTACTGTTGAGGCTGGCTTAGTAGTCGGGGAAAAAGGTAAGGTTTGGGCTATTGAAAAAGATAAAGATGCTGTAGAACTTACCAAAAAGAATGTGGAAAAATTCAAACTTAATAATGTAGTAATCATTGAGGGAGAAGCTCCTGAAGCTTTGGATCACGTAGATAGTGAAGTTGACGCAATATTTATTGGGGGTACTGAGAGACTTGAGGAAATCCTTCTCTCTAGCGATAAAAAGTTGAAGAACGGTGGAAGAATTGTTATTGATGCTATCCTTTTAGAAACCGTTAATAAGGCTCTATCAACTCTTAATCAAATGGGATATAAGACTGATGTTATAGAAGTCATTATAGCTAAAGGTATGAAGACAAGTAAGGGCTATGCTATGATTTCTCGTAATCCGATCTTTATCGTTTACGGTGAGAAACCATGAGTGAACTTTATGTTATTGGTTTAGGTCCCGGAGATCCTGAGCTAATAACAGTTAAGGGAATGAAGATTTTATCAATTGCTGATGTTATTTTTGTTCCCTATTCTACTGGAACCAATAGGAGTTTATCTTACAATATTATTCAAGCTTATGGGAAAAAAGACGCTAAAATAGTAACGCTAGGATTTCCAATGGCTAAAGAGGTAGACGAAAAAGAGCTTGAAAGAATTGGGAGAACAATTTGTGAAGAGAAAGGTAAAGTTTCAGCCTTTATTACTTTAGGTGATCCTACACTATATTCCACGTTTTTCAGAGTGAAAAAATTCCTTTCTTGTTTTGATAAAATAGAATTAATTCCCGGTGTTAGTTCCGTTACTTCGTGTGCTTCTAAACTTAAACTCTCTTTAGCTTTAGGTGATGATGCTATCTTAATAGTACCTTCAAGTAGAATTTCTCTCATACAAGAAGTAAAAAATAAGGTGGAAAGTATCGTAGTGATTAAAGGAAATGAGAACCTTGATAAAATAGCAGAGATTTTGAAGGAAGGGTATGAGCTTTTTTATGCGAGAAGGTGTTATTTAGAAGGGGAGAAAATTGTTCCCTGGGATGGTACTTTTGATAGAGACTATTTCTCAATGTTAATAGGGGTGAAAAAGGTTGAAAGGTAAAGTAGTCTTTATTGGTGCTGGTCCTGGAGATCCAGAATTAATAACTGTCAAGGCAAAAAATTACATTGAAGACGCAGATGTAATTTTGTATGCAGGATCATTGATAAACCCAGAAATATTAAAGTGGGCTAGGAAAGATGCTGAAATTGTGAACACTGCTGAGCTAACACTAGAGGAAATAACTGATCTTATGATAAAAAAAGCAAAGGAAGGAAAATTAGTTGCTAGACTGAAGTCCGGTGATTTTTCTATATATGGTGCTTTAATGGAAGAACTGTGGGCATTACAAGACGCTGGGATAGATTATGAACTAGTCCCCGGAATTACTGCCGCAATTGCTGCCGCTTCAGTTTTAGGTATTGAATTAACATTGCCTAAGGTATCTCAAACTGTAATAATAACTAGGGCTTCAGCTTCAGTTCCAATGGAAGGTTCTATAAAGGACTTTGCCCCTCTACTAAATAAGGGGGCTTCACTTGTCATTTATACTGGGGTTCATGTAATCGATAAGGTTGTTGAAGAAATAAGGGAAGCTGGGATATCTGATGATATTCCAGTTGCTGTAGTATATAAGGCTACATGGTGGGGTGAACAAAAGATAATTTTAGGTGAATTAAGGGACATTGCTGAAAAAGTAAAGAAGGAGAAAATAACCAGGGACGCAGTAATTATCGTTGGTAAGATTGTTAGACCAGAAAAATATAAGGGTTTAGTTAGATCAAGTACCTACGATCCTAAACATTACACTAGCTTTAGAACCGCTGAGGTGACTGATAAGTTAAAGTACTTTGAACTTAGATATATGACGGATAAAATATTTGGAGAGGAATACTTAAAAGCACTAATTGAGGCCTATACCACTTCTTCCAAGGAGGAGAAAGAAGTTATAGTGGAGAAAATTAAGAAAGTACTTAATGAAGCAAAAATAAATCCTAAGTTGAAGGAAGAAGCTGAGAAAATTATAAAATTACACCTGGATTTTTGAAATCATTTTATGAATAAGTGAAGTTATAATATAATTTTATAGCTGGAATAATATTCCAAAATCATACGGTAAATGGAATAATTTCTTTGCTAATAGTTTTTTGTTAAAACATTTTCATTAATTTAAATAAAAGAGTTATGTTTAATTTTGCCTCGATTGAACGGAGGTGTCTCTTGTGAAATACAATCCTATTACTATCATAAATAATAGTCCTCCTATTCCCAGAACTATTGATTCTACGCCTCTCGTTTTAAATCCCAAATATATCATCCCTACTCCTAAGATTTCTAGTATAACGAAGACGATGTTTTTAACTTTCATAGAGAGTAAAGAGAATTTATGGTATTTATTTTTCTTCCATAATCCGGGGAAAATTTTATTTCTATTTTTACTTAGCTTTCCCTATGCATATCGTTAAATGTAAATTTAGCTTTAACGAATGTGAAGAAAAGATAAAAAATGAAATAAAAAGATTAAATGCAATACTATTTACTGAAATCGATCATAAAAAGAACGCTGAAGAGGTAGGACTAGAATTAAATAAATGTAAAGTTCTCTATTTTGGAAACCCTAAGGTAGGCACTATTTTAATGCAAAAGAAGATTGAAATATCTTATGATCTTCCTTTGAGAGTATCTATATGGGAAAAGGACGGGGAAACTTATATTGCTTATAAATTACCGAGTGAGATAGCTAAAGAATATAGTATAGAGAGCGAGGTTCTGAAGAAAATGGATGAGTTTATCCAAACAATTATTAGCTCAGTTACATAAGTTACAGCTAGATTACGCCATAGAGAGAATGGTGTAAACAATATTTACGAGCCCAATTAAACTAATGGTAAAAGATGAGGATACTAGTGCGGAATAACGGGTTTATTCATCTAAGGAAAAATATTTATAACTTGCTAAAAATTATAATTTTTTATCGTAGATGTTTTACGTAATTAAATTCACTTTTACACTTAAAGTCCTTAAAGAATCACGTTAAAAAGTTACAATTTAACTACATGTTTGCAAGAAAATCTCACAAAATAATGTAATCCTTTCAAAACTAATGCTCTTCCAGAATTGCATATAGGACAAATCATTTCTTCGAAATCATTCCTTAATGACGCAATAGTATAGTCCTTGAGCTCGCCTTTTTCGTTTATGAAATCGATATAATTTAGATTATTTAAAATAATTTCTGCTTCATGAGCACTTATGTTAAGTTGCTTAGAAAGTTCTAAAGGTGTAAGGATTCCTTTTTTCGCTAGCATATTTACCGCAGTATCGTAATATTCTCTTTTTTTTATCCTTTTTAGTTTTCCTAATTCTTCTCTTACTAGAGACCCCATTTCCTCATAACTTTTATTAATCGCTTCTAAGAGCTTTCCTGTTTCAACGTAATATTTACCGAAGTAAGCTAACCATCCGGGTATCCTAAAGGTCAAATTGAGGGCTGATGAAAGTATATAATCATTATAATTTACATTAGCTGAAGTAAAACCATCTATAAGCATCTTTTCTGCATCATCGAAAGAAATCTCTCCTATATTATACTCTTCGATATGTCTACCGTGAAGCTCTTCAGTATAATCTTTACTCAGTAACAATTCTGCAGGTCTGATTACTGACCCTGTCATAACTACTTTTATCCTATCATAATATTCGTCAGAAATCTTCTTTAAAAATTGAAGAAAAATTGACTTATTATCTTTCCAGTTCTCATAGATATACTGTAACTCATCAAACATAATAATTATCTTAGAACCCTCAGCAGACTCGTATAAAATATCACTAACTAGTGATAAATCAATTGAGTAAGGAAACGCAAAGTTCTTTCCTTTACTAACAGAAGCTCCAATATTTCCTAGTGAGATTCCGCCACCTAGAGCTCTTCCTACTGTAAGTTGTTCCTCAATCTTTTCACTAAATACTTTAGCATAAGTTGGTATTTTTTTAACGTTTAACCTTTTTAAAGTATAATTAGTTAATCCTCTTCTCAATAGTAAATTAGACAAAGAAAGGGGACTAGTCACGGCATCTAACTTTACCATTATAGGGATCCAGTTATCTTTAACATTGAATTTCTGCTTGTATTCACCATTGCTTAAAATCTTTAATAGCGTAAGTAATAGACTGGATTTACCACTCCTTCTAGGTCCTTTTATGAAGAACAATGTGAGATCTTGCTTAGAAACTAAATCAACTAGCTTCCTCAGAGCATCTTCCCTACCATATAGTAATTCTGGGATAAATCTCTCTTTATCGCTGAATATCTCAGTGTAAGAAAACATATTATCTAACAAATTCTCCCCTAGTAAATTATTAAGGATTTTTATGACAGTCAATAAATTCTTAGAAAATCTCAGCTCTCAAATGCTTATTAAATATCTTTTCATCGATTGAATAAAAAGTTGAAATAATACTCTATTCAATCTTTTTTAGTAAGAAAATCATATGAGTATAGTTAAAACACTTACTACTATTGCTATTCCCCCTAAAGTAAAGTCTATTATATAAATATTTCTCCTCTTAGCAAATCTTAATAGTAGATCTATTGTTAGCATTCCTATGATAAATGCTGATATAACTGAAATTAATACTCCTCCTATTCCAATTAAAGATATAACGTAAGATATGTTAGTTTTAGAGAATAATATTGTTGTTCCTACTGCACCTACTGCTGCTGGAATATAAGCCAGATATGAGTATCTGAAAGCATCGTCAGGTTTGATTCCTAGAAATAACATTGTTGATACGGTCATTCCAGACCTACTTACACCTGGTAATGCCGCTAATCCTTGTGCTATTCCGATAAGTATTATATTTTTTAAACTTAAGTCTTTAAAACTTCTAATTTTAATCCTTGAATATCTTATATATAAACCGTCTACGATTAGTGCTATTCCTAGAATTATCATCGGAATCGAAGGATCATATGCGTTCTTCAATAGTTTATCGGAGATTATATATAGGGGTACTCCAACTAGTCCAGTTATTATAGTTATTATCGCAAGATAAAGCAGTAGTTTTCTATCTCTAAATACACTCATTATATCTTTTCTAAAATAGATGGTGGCAGAACCTATAGATCCCATTTCCATAAACAGTCCAAAAGAGTAAGCTATTGCTATTGGTAAATTTAATAGGTAATGTGATGATATCAACACTTGTGTTTTACTACTTATAGGTAACCATTCTGAAATTCCTTGTACAATTCCGATTATTATTATATCTAGAAGATTCATTTTATCACCCTGAAATTAGCACTAACTCTAAAACTGTTCCGTATATGATCATATTATCTAGCGGTAAACTGAGGAGCAATAATATTGCTGTCAGATATGGTTTTATTTTGATTCTATGTAGATATAGGATAAGTGGTATTAATGGTAGATACACGAAATTTGGGCTTATTAAAAGAGATAAAAGAGTCATTAAGGCTGAAGCCACTAAAATAAATTTCATATAGGTACAGTATCCAATAAGATTTTAAGACTTACTTAATTAGACAACATAGAACTATATATGACTATATATTATATGGTATAATTTCGTCTTCCTTAACTAGAAAGTATTTTATGTTCTTAAACAGTTTACTAAAATAGATTAAATTTTCTTCTTTATCATCGTAAACCTCGATTTCACCCTTAAATAAAGATATGATTTTTGCTTTCCATTCTTCATCTTTTAACCTCATCTCTTCATCGTTTCTACAAATAATTCCACTAACTATTACCCCGTGAGATAATAGAGAGAAATCGGCATAAGGTCTAGCAGAGCAATGTCTAGCTGTTAATACAAAAACCAGATCACCTTCTTTAATCCTATCTTTTATATAATTAATCATCTTAAGATTAGGTTTTGCCAAGTGGCTATACTTTGTATAAGCTAGAGAATAAACAGCACTTTTTCCCTCTCTTTTTATTTTTCTAATCTCTTCACTATCAGCTTCAATTCCCCATAACTCCTTTGCTGATGCTTTTACACATTCATTGGTGTTGAAAAGCGTATTATCGTAATCAACAAGTAGTATTTTCACAAGAAAAAATAAGTGATGAGCTTATAATAGATTTTACTGTGCTTGGATAGAAGTTTCTAGGTGTTTCAAATTCTCTTTATATACATTATAGAAGTCTTTCATTGAAGCCATTAAATTCCATCTGTCCTTTTCATCTAATAAGTTTTCTAATGAAGGACCAATTGAACTTCCAACTACTGTTGGCACACTAACGTGAATTATTTCGTCTTCAAATTGTCTTGGAGTAGCTATTGACATAACTTTATTCTCATTGAGTGCTACTGCTCTTATTAATTCAGCTATAATAGTCCCAGGACCCCATGTAGTACCTCCCATAACTCTAATTATCTCTCCTGGGATCTTCTTTACATAATCTTCAACCTCTGCCTTTGTAACTCCTAAATCCTCTGAGAATGGTTTTCCATTAACTGTTACAGTACTCCATAATACTACAGCATCTTCACCATGCTCTCCACCTACAAACCCATTAACTCTATAAACTGGTATCTTTAGTTTTTTAGCTATATATGCTCTTAACCTCATTGTCTCTACTTGGTCTCCAGTACTAATTACGAATTCCCTAGAATATCTTGCGAATACAGAAGCCATCATGTCTACCGGGTTGGAAACCATAATATAAACGGCTCCATGATTCTTCTTAGGTAATTTGTTAGCTAGATCCATCATTATTTTAGCATTATCTACAAACAGATCTCTTCTACTCATACCAGGTTTTCTTGGTTTACCAGCAGTAATAACTACAATATCAGCACCAGCAACATCGTCTAAGTTGTTTGTAGATAAAAGTTCAACTTTAAGTCTTTTAGATGCAAGAGCATGTCTAAGTTCATGTTCAAATTTCTCCGGTAATTCTGGGATAATATCGTAGATCATGACCTCATCAGCGTAACCGTCCATTATAGTATTAAAGGCGATTGTCTGACCTATCTTTCCAACTCCTATAAAAGCTATCTTTGTCATGTTTATCATGTTTAAAATTCTCTATTTGATTATTTAAATTTATCTCAAAAAGTTTATATTGGTAGTTTCAAAGAGAAAGTTATGGAACTTTCAGATAAAATAGCCGAATACGTGGTCTCAGCTGAGGATTTTTCAGATGAAATGCTTCATGAGGCTAAAAGAAGATTACTAGATAGCATAGCTGTAGCTCTAGCATCAATTAACTCACCACCTGCAAAAATTTTAAGAGAAATGTCAAATCTCTTCGCTGGAAATTCTCCTCTTTTAAGTGGAGGAGAAGCCACTATAGATTTTGCATCATTTTATAATACCTTACTTATACGTTATTTAGACTTTAATGACACGTATTTGAGTAAAGAGCCTTTACATCCAAGTGATATGATAGGAGGTCTATTATCTGTAGGTAGCGTGTTTGATATCTCTGGTGAAGAACTATTAAAGAGTATCATCGTGGGTTATGAAATTGGTGTGAGGCTCTGTGATAGTACAAGTCTAAGAAAAAAGGGATATGATCACGTTAATTTCCTTCAAATAGCTTCTACTTCAGCACTTTCTCGCCTCCTTAACCTTGATAGAGAGAAGGCTAAGAATGCAATATCTTTAACGCTTGTTCCTCATATTGCGCTTAGGGAATCAAGATCTGGTAAGTTATCAATGTGGAAAGCTGGAGCTACGGCTGAGGCTGTAAGGAATTCAGTATTTGCGACTCTTTTAGCTAAAAACGGATTTACTGCACCAGACAAACCGTTTTCTGGAGTTTTTGGATTCTTTAATATCATAGCTAAGGATTTTGATTTATCAACTTTCGAAAATATTAAGAGTGGGTCTATTCTTAAGACTTTCATTAAAAAATATCCAGTTGAATACCATGCTGAAGCCACTGTCGAAGCGGCATTGAAACTAGACTATGAAGGTGAAATAAAGAAAGTAATTGTAGAAACTTACGAAGCTGGTAAGACAATATTGGCTGATAGTGAGGATAAATGGAATCCTAAAAATAAAGAAACTGCCGATCATAGTTTACCATTTATTACGGCAGTTACTTTACTTACAAAGCGTTTCTGGTTGGATTCGTATAGCTTAATTGGAGACCCTAAAGTAGTTAGCTTAATGAAAAAGATTGAGGTCGTAGAGAGGGATGATTATACTTCTGTTTATCCTAAAGAACTACCTACTAGAGTTATTGTCATTACAGATAAGGGTACTTATGAAAGTGAAGTAAGAGTTCCTAGAGGGCATTCAGCAAATCCTATGAGTGATGAGGAAATTGAAGAAAAAGCTAAGCTTTTAGGGCTTTCAGAAAGTCAAATTAAGCTCATTTGGGAAATAGATAATATGAAGGTGAGGGATTTTGTCAGAAATCTTGCGAAAGTCTGATTTCCTAATTATTCCGGGCGTATTTAATCCTTTTACAGCATTACTAGCTGAAAAAGTAGGATTTAAAGCAGTGTATCTGTCTGGAGGAGCTTTAACGTCCTCATACGGCTTACCAGATCTTGGCATAATAACGTTAGATGAAGTAGCAGAAATGGTCAGAAGAATTAGGGAAGTCACTGATATTCCAATTATTGTTGATGCTGATACTGGCTTTGGAGAAGTTATAAATGTATATAGGGCTGTGAAAGTTTTGGAAAAAGCTGGTGCCAATGCTATTCAAATTGAGGATCAAGTTCTTCCAAAGAAATGTGGTCATCTAGAAGGTAAAGAAGTTGTGAGTTCTAAAGATATGGTTGCTAAAATAAAATCAGCACTAAAGGCCAGAAAAGATATGTTAATAATTGCTAGAACTGACGCAAGAGCGGTAAATGGTCTTGAAGACGCTATTGAGAGAGCTAAGATGTATTTAGAAGCTGGTGCTGATATAATTTTTCCAGAAGCATTGGAAAGCAAAGAAGAATTCGCCAAATTTGCTAAAGAAGTTAAAGCACCACTATTGGCTAATATGACAGAGTTTGGTAAAACGCCGTTAATAACTGCTAATGAGTTTAAAGAAATGGGGTATAAGTACGTTATCTTTCCAGTGACTATTTTCAGAGTTGCAGCAAAAGCCATGAAAGAAGCGTTAGAGGTACTTCTTAAAGAAGGATCTCAAAAATCATTGATGGATAAGATGATGACTAGGAAGGAGCAGTATGAAATTATCAATTATTACTTTTATGAGAATTTAGATAAGCAACTTGCGAAAGATTTATAGTTTACGAAAGAGATATAAAAATTATGACGCCGAATAAAATCAAATTACTAATAAATAAACCGATAATTAAGGTACAAAAAGGGACTAGTGCTAGGGATGCTGTTAGAATAATGGCTAAGGAAAACGTTGGTTCTATTTTGATATTTGATGGTGATAAGCTTATTGGAATTTTTACCGAAAGGGATTTACTTAGGGCTGTTGCAAGAGATGAGGATTTAAATAAACCAGTTGAAGAGTTAGGTACAACTAAGAATCTAATTACTATAGATGAAGACTCACCAATTAACGTCGCAGCCGAGTTAATGAGTAAGCATTGTATTAGACATCTTATTGTAGTTAACAAATCTGGTAAACCTATTGGTGTTGTATCAATAAGAGATATCATAGGAGAAAAGCATATTTTATCTATACTTTCAAACGTAGATAAAATAGAAGAATGGATAGGTGGTGATTAATGAGCGTAGAAGTAAGTAGAGGATTGGAAAATGTAATTATAAAAACTACTGGATTAACTTACATTGATGGCATTAACGGTATATTAAGATATAGAGGGTACGATATTAACGATTTAGTTAATTATGCTTCATATGAGGAGCTAATCCATTTAATGCTTTACGGTGAATTACCTAACAGACAACAATTAAATCAGATTAAAGGTATAATAAATGAAAGTTTTGAAGTTCCAGAACAAGTTATATCAACGATATTTTCGATGCCTAGAAACTGTGATGCAATAGGAATGATGGAAACAGCATTTGGCATATTAGCTTCAATATATGATCCAAAATGGAACAGAGCTACTAATAAAGAATTAGCTGTTCAAATTATTGCAAAAACTGCAACAATTACCGCAAATATTTATAGGGCTAAAGAAGGGTTAAAACCAAAGATCCCAGAACCATCAGAGAGCTATGCTGAAAGCTTCTTGGCTGCAACGTTTGGTAAAAAGCCTACTCAAGAAGAGATAAAGGCTATGGATGCTTCACTAATTTTATATACAGATCACGAAGTTCCAGCCTCAACAACTGCAGCCTTAGTAGCCTCCTCAACCCTCTCGGATATGTACTCATGTATTGTTGCAGCATTAGCTGCACTAAAGGGTCCTTTGCATGGTGGTGCAGCTGAGGAAGCTTTCAAACAGTTTGTAGAAATAGGTTCTGTCGAAAATGCAGATAAATGGTTTGAGGAAAAAATAATAAAAGGCAAAAGTAGGCTCATGGGATTCGGGCATCGTGTATATAAGACTTATGATCCTAGGGCAAAAATATTTAAGACATTGGCTAAATCCTTTGCTGAAAAAAATGAAAATGTTAAAAAGTATTATGAAATTGCAGAAAGAATAGAGAAATTGGGAGTTGACACATTCGGTAGTAAGCATATTTATCCTAATACTGACTTTTACAGTGGTATAGTATTTTATGCTTTAGGCTTCCCAATATATATGTTCACTTCACTGTTCGCTCTATCAAGAGTATTAGGGTGGTTAGCTCACATAATTGAATATGTAGAGGAACAGCATAGACTCATTAGACCTAGAGCACTATACATTGGACCAGAAAAAAGAGAGTTTAAACCTATAGAGTTAAGATAAAATTTTCTTCCTTCTCAACTTTTTTCCAATATTCTTTCCGCATTTTCTCTCAGAATTTTTTCTTTAATACCTTCTGGCAAATTTAATTTATCAAACTCGTTTAACCATCTCTCTTGTGAGATTAAGGGATAATCACTTCCAAAAATGAGCTTATCTTGTAATCTTTTCGCATACTTCCATACTACTTCTGGTATATATTTAGGTAACCAGCCAGACAAATCTAAGTATATATTGGGTTTATGAAGTGCTATTGCTATAGCTTCTTCAGTCCATGGCCAACCAAAATGTGCCAATATTATCTTCATTCTGGGAAATCTTATTGCTACTTCGTCAAAGTATAGTGGTCTGCCGTAATCAAGTCTAATATTTGATCTTACACCAGCACCTACCCCAGAAGTCCCTGTATGAAAAACAGCTACAAGACCATTCGAATCTAAGACGGAGTATAATCTTAATGCTCTTTCATCTAATGGATTAAATCCTTGAAGTTGTGGATGAAATTTAACTCCTTGAGGTTCGCATTCTTTTATGAGCCGTCTTAGTTCTTCTTCAGCATTGGGTTTTAAAGGATCTACTGACACAAACCTTATTATTCTATCATCTGTGTGATTACAAACAATTTCATTAGGTATTTTTCTTCCTAAAAAGGTTGTAGAGTCTATGGGTAATAAAACAACTCTCTTTATCCCTAAGCTTTCAGCCTCGTCTAGGCTTTCTCTTAAGCTTTTTATATCGAACTTCGCATTAAAATATTTCATTGTTGATTCCTTATATTCACCTAAAAAATCTAAGAATTCCTTTATGGGAGCATGGAAGTGAAAATCTATCAATCTTTCTCACTTAATATACTCTTTAACTCCTCTAATATGCTTGGGTCATCTAAAGTAGAGATATCACCAATCTCCTCATTCCTTACCAGTGCTCTTATTAATCTCCTCATTATCTTGCCACTCTTAGTCTTTGGTAGTCTTCTTACTAAATATACTTTATCTACTATATATCCACTATTTCTTAGATATGATTTTATATCATTAGCTAAATCCTCACTCATTGGATAACCTTTCTTAATCACAGCTAAAACTAAAATTCCTTCTCCTACTTCCTTTGGGTAGCCTACTACAGCAGCCTCAGCGACTGCTGGATGTGTTACAACTACACTTTCTACCTCTAAAGTACCTATTCTTTCACCAGACTTTATTACATCATCAGCTCTTCCTAAAACGTAAAGGTATCCATCCTCGTCCATATAGCCGTAATCACCAGTGTAAAAATATCCAGGGAACCTCGACCAGTAGGTCTTTATAATCCTTTCCCCGTTAGTATCATTGTGCATTTTTGCTAAAGCTGGGCTAATAGGCTTTAACACAATATATCCCTTCTTTCCAACTTGTAATTCTTTCCCGTCATCGTCCACTACTCTAAAATCACTACCAGGAAATCTAATTCCAGCAGACCCCGCTTTGTAAGGAATCTCTCCTATTCCAAAAGGTGTTCCAGCAACTGGGAATAAATGTTCAGTCATCCAATACGCATCTGCAATAGTAACGTGAGGCATATTTTCTCTTAACCATTTCCATGCACCAGGGTTTAATGGTTCTCCAGTGTTCAAAATGAGTCTCAGTGTTGAAGTATCTCCAGATTTAACCGATTCTTCTCCAAGGCTCTTTAATGTATATAAAGTTGTTGTTGAACTCCATACTAAATTAACTCCAAACCTTTCAATTATTCTGGAGAACATATCTGGTTTATATCCTATATATCCCTCAAAAAGTACTCCAGTAAGACCCATGAATGGTATTGTGTAAAGATTTGCCATAGGCCATACTGGCCAGCCTAATTCAGATATTGTCCACCATATATCATTCTCTTTAGGACCCATAAGGGATTTAAAGGCATAATTTAATGCTATTACATATCCTGCTGTAGAGTGATATAAGCCTTTAGGTCTACCAGTGGTTCCAGAAGTATAATAAATTGTTGAAGGCTCATTAGATTCTACCCAGATTGGTTCAACATAAACTCTACCCCTAGGTCTTACTTCTTCATATATAACGTCCCTCTTTGTAACGTTAAAATCGTCATAACCTCTTTTCACTACTAAAACTTTCTCTATCGGAGTTTTTCTGGAATCAAGAAGCTTATCCACGAAATCTTTTATCCTTATTTCATTTCCGTTTCTGAAACCCTTGCTAGCAACTATTAAAACCCTAGAATTACAATCATTTAGCCTATAAGTTAATGTCTCCTCACTTAAACCTAGATAGTGTATTACTAGTGTCGCCCCTAGCCTATGTACAGCTAAAGACATATAGACTGCCTCTGGAATACTAGGCATTATAAGAGATACTACGTCACCTTTCTTTACTCCTAGTTCTTTTAAAACGTAAGAAGCCCTATTTACCTCACAATATAAATCTCTATAAGTTATACTCCTAGTATCTAATTTCTCATTTATCCAATAGAAAGCTACTTTTTCAGATTTATCTAAATGTCTATCAATTGCGTTATAAGAAATATTAGTATAACCATTAACAAACCATTTCTCAAATGGTGGTTCTCCTTCCCTTATTTTTTCTGGCTCTTTAAACCATGAGATCAAATGCATTTTATCCTTCCAAAAACTTTCTGGGTCTTTTACTGCTTCCTCACTTAATTTTCTAATTTTTTGTAAACTATAAAATTCCGCTTCCATACAATATTATCTCATACTTTATTTTTATGTTTTATGACAATGATTTATTATTTTTCTTTGATAACTTATAATTATGAGTGAACTAATTTTATCCTCCGTAAAAGAGTTTGTTAAAAGGGAAATTGAACCATTAGCAGAAAAAATTGATAGAGAGGATTATTACCCAAGGGAGTTAGTTAAGAGAATGGGTGAGCTTGGTTATTTGTCACCGCTTTATGAGGGATTAACGTTATATGACACTGTAAATATAATTGAAGAGATAGCAAAAGTTAGTGGTTCTGTGGCCTTAATACAAGATGCCCAAGGTGAACTAGTAACAGAACCTATTAGAATGTTTGGGAATAAAGAACAGAAAGAGATCTTAGATAAGCTTGCAAAAGGTGAGTTAATTGGTGGTTTTGGTTTAAGTGAGCCTTGCTGTGGTAGTGATGCCGGAAGTATAATTACCAAGGCAGAAAGAATTAAGGGTAGTTGGATTATTAACGGTAGAAAAATGTGGACTACCCAAGGGCTTTATGCTGATATTTTCTTAATAGTAGCAAGGACTGGTGATCCAAAATTAAAGGAAAAAACACTTACTGTTTTTCTAGTCCCTAGAAATAAGTGTATTACTACAAGAAAAATTGAAGTAATGGGAAATAGAGGAACTGGAACCGCAGAAGTAGAGTTAAACGATTGTGAGGTTGGAGAAGAGAACATTGTTGGAGAGTTAAATGGTGGTTGGAGAGTTGTAAAATACGCTTTATTAGTTGGTAGGATTGCTATTTCGGCAATAGCCATAGGGTTAAGCATTTGCGCAATTGAGGAGGCTATACAGTGGAGTAAACATAGGGAATTATTTGATTCTAAATTAATTGAAAAGCAAGGAATTCAGTGGTATTTAGCTAAATCTGTGGCTAATCTTTACTCTATTAAGAGTATGATAAGAGAAATTTCAAAATATCCGTTAGATAGGCTATTTGAAATTGAGGGAAAGATTTCAGCTCTGAAATTTGTTTCTTCGAACGTAGCTGAAAACATTATAGATACTGCATTACAAATTATGGGTGGTTTAGGATATGCTAAAGGGAGCAAAGTTGAAAGAGCGTTTAGAGATGTGAGATTAACCAGGATTGGAGAAGGGACTGACGAAGTCCAATTGTCAATTATTAATAAAGTTTTGATGAGGCATGGGATAGATAAAATACTCAATGAATGAGTAAGAGAAATCTTCTTTTTCCAGCATTTAGAATTTCTTAATTATTCCTTGATAAAATGAAATATATTTTGATTACATAGGAGATTTCACTTAAGATAATTTGCTTATAAAATCTTTAAGTGAGAGTGCATTAGCCTTCTTTATTAACTCTTTGTCTTCTGAGACTAAGATTAGTCCATGAGATGCAGCAGAATAAACGTATGCAGCATCGTAAAAAGTCAGTTCTTTTTCTATTGCAAACTTCATTACTTCTTCAGCTGGGGGGCTATTAAGGAGTTTAAGCTTACTCATAAACTTCTGAAAGAGAGCAGATAATATGATTGGATCCTTAATTTTTTTATGAAGATAGTATTCCTTCCATATTGTGTTTCCCACCTCGTAAAAAGCTAGAGGAATTATATAAATCTTAGCAACGTCTATTTTATCTATGTAGTTAAGTATAGGGTATAATGCTGAAGCATCTAATAAAAACTCATCTCTCATATCTATCTTCCCTTATTGAGGTAATCCATTCATCCTCACTAATATCCTTCATTAGTTCCTTAATTTTCCTAGCAGTTTCCTTGATTTCTTCCTTTTCTTTCTCTCGTATTGCTTCCTCTAAAGCTTTCTCTACAACCTCCCTAATGTTTATTCCCAATTCTTCAGCTTTCTCCTTCAACTCTTTCCTCACTCTTACACTTATTACGGTTGACATAATTAAGTATACGATTTTCGTGTATATAAAATTTTCGTAAACGTAGAATAACATCCTAGCGTTTGATTAACTGATTTCATTTATTTAGTTATAATAGAGATTTTCTAAATTATACAACTATTATTAAATATATTAAATAAAAGATATTGATTAGCTATCTTCTTATAGAGCTCATAAATAAATCACATTCTCTTCCCTCACGTAAAGTCACAAGATAAACGTTAAGAAGTCAAATTTTTAGTTATTAAGGATTATAGCAATATATTAATAATTAAATCAATTTAAGTAAAATGAAATATTCACTATATAAGAAAAACTTAATAGTTTTTGAGAGATATAATGATTGTGATTTTTTATGAAAGTAGCTATAGTAGGTATAGGTTGGTATGGTTTCAGACCTAACACTAAGGATGTATCATTTAGAGAAATGATGTTTGAGGCCGCCGTTAGAGCTTATGAAGACTCTGGAAATATAAATCCTAGAACTGATGTAGATACTTTTATTTCATGCCAAGAAGACTTTTGGGAAGGAATTGCAATAACTGACGAATTTGCCCCAGACCCTATTGGTGGTGCTATGAGACCTACAATGACTGTGACAGGTGATGGATTACAAGGAATCCTTCATGGAGTTATGCATATTAAATCTGGATTAGCTAATATAACTGTAGTAGAATCTCACGCAAAACCTAGTGACATTCTAACAATTAGAGATATAATAGAATTCGCCTTCGACCCAATGTATAGGATTGGAGCAAAGAACATTCATTTTCTTGCCGGCTTAGAGGCGTTAAAGTTTATGAAATTAAGAAACGCAACAAGAGAAGACTTTGCTAAAGTTATTGTAAAGAATAAGCGTAATGGTTTGAAGAACCCGAGAGCATCTTATGCATCTAATATCAGCTTAGAAGATATATTGGAGAGAGAATATACAATATACCCCTTAACGGATTTAGATATTTCACGCTTTGTGGATGCAGCAATTGTTGTTGTGCTAGCAAGTGAAGAGATTGCACGTAAGTATACTGATACTCCAATATGGATTGATGGTATATACTCTGCTACTGATTCTACAATAGAACTTTCAGAATTGGGAGAGGCAAGATATATGAAAATTGCCTCAAAGGAAGCTTATAACATGGCGAAAGTGAATAAAAGGGAAATAAAAGCTGCTTTTGTTGACGATACTTATAGTTATAAAGAGCTTCAGCATATTGAAGGGCTAAGTTTAAGTGATAACGCTGTAAAAGATTTACGAGAAGGTGAATTTGAAAGAGGAGGCAAGATTGAAGTTAATCCTTTAGGTGGTCATCTGGCTAAGGGTAGACCATTAGAAGTTAGTGGATTATCATTATTACTAGATGCTGTTGAATATTTGAGGCAAGGAGTTGTTGATAAAGCTGTAGTAGCAAGTTGGAGAGGAATTCCTACTTTTACAGGTGTTGTTGGGGTGGTGAGTAGATAATGAAGACGAATTTATATTTTAGAAGGGTAGCTGTAATAGGTGCCGGATTAACGTTATTTAGAAGGAGAATGTTAGAGACTCCACAAGAATTGGCGTGGGAAGCGGCTAGGAAAGCTTTGGATGAGGCTGGTTTGGAGCTAAAAGATATTGATTGTGTTGTAATTGGTAGTGCACCAGATGCTTTTGATGGAGTACATATGAAAGGAGAATATTTAGCTCATGGTTCTGGTGGAGTTAGGAAAATGGTAAGTAGAGTCTTTGTTGGTGGTGCTACTGGAGTTATGGTTCCTAATACAGCCTGGTATCATGTTGCTAGTGGTTTATGTGAGAAAGTTTTAGCTATTGCAGAGGAGAAGATGAGCCCTGCAAGGCCTCACCCGCAATCAGTATTTAGGTATATATGGGATCCGATTACTGAGAAGCCGTTAAATCCTAATCTAATCTGGATCTTTGCAATGGAGATGCATAGATATATGCATGTTAATAAAGTTACAAAAGAAGATATAGCTTTAGTATCTGTTAAAAACAAAAAGAATGCACTTAATAATCCTTATGCCCAAGCTGCTGCTAATATTACAGTCAATGATGTTTTAAAGAGTGAGGTTTTAGTTTGGCCAGTCCAACTTTTAGATACTAGCCCAGTTAGTGATGGTGCTGCTGCTATGGTTATTGTAAATGAGGATGTTGCACGTAGATATACTGATACTCCAGTATGGATTGAAGGTGTTGGTTGGACACTAGATAATACAGAATGGACCGGAAGAGAATTAGCTTATCCTAGATATTTAGAACACGCAGCTAGGATGGCTTATAAAATGGCTGGGATTGAAAGACCTAATAAGGAAATTGATGTGATTGAACCTTACGACCCCTTTGATTATAAAGAGTTACATCATATAGAGGGATTAATGATTGCTAGGAGAGGAGAAGCACCTAAGCTTCTTAAGGAAGGCATGTTTGATATAGATGGAGATATTCCAAGCTCTCCATCAGGTGGGTTACTCGGCGTTGGTAATCCTATTGCGGCTGCTGGTCTGATGAAGACTATCAGTATATATTGGCAATTGAAAGGAACTGCTGGAAGAATGCAAGTAAAGAAACCAGTACATACTGGAGTAGCCCAAGCTTGGGGCGATTTAATGCAAGCCTCAACTGTTATAGTTATGAGAAATTAAGGGGTGAGAAAATGGATGGGACTCCCTTAAAAGAAGAAGATTTAAAGAAAGTAAATACAATTGTATATAAACCAAATGCTAAGTATGCCTATAGTGCTGGGCAAGCCTATAGTAAGTTTTTGCTGGGATTAAAGGAGAAGAAGATTATTGGTAGGAAATGTAATAAATGCGGAAGAGTTTATGTACCGCCAAGAATGTATTGTGATGATTGTTTTAGACCTACAGACGAGTGGGTTGAAGTTAAGGATGAAGGTATAGTCGAAACTGTTGTTGCAAGTTTTATTTCGTGGACTAGAGAGAAAATAGAGAAACCGGAAATTGTTGGAGTAATTAGATTATTTCCTTCAAGAGATAAAGATTGGGTTTTCCCAGGTTTATTCCATAGAATCTGTGCAGATTTTGAGGATGTGAAAAATATGAGTTTATTTGGTAAGAAAGTTAAGGCAGTATGGAGAGAAGAAAGAGTTGGAAGTATAAACGATATTGAATGTTTTAAGGTGATAGAATGAGTTGGGATAAGATTGGTATTGAAGATAAATTATTATCATGGCACGAAATAATGGAAGCTGAAGAATATGTTTATACTGTAGGTGTTGCTGGTGAAGAATTCTTTAACGGACTAAAGCAAAGGAAAATTATAGGAGGAAAATGCCCTAAATGCGGAAGAATATACGTTCCAGCAAGGCTCTACTGTGAGGAATGCTTCGTTAAAAATGATTTTGTTGAGGTTACTACAAAACCATATATAGATACTTATACGGTTGTTTATAAAGACGATGAAGGAAACAAACTGGAAAAGCCTCAAGTAATAGCGTTAATACGATTTGAAGGTACGCATGGTGGTTTACTAGCTTACATTGAAGGTGAGGCAGATATTGGAAAAGAAGTTGAAATACTTGAATACAAAATACCATTAATAGTGAGGGTTAAATGAGTTGGTTACCTACAAAGGATTGGATTGAGGAAAGTAATGTTTATTCTTTTATGTTAGAAAACGATATTTCTAAGTTATCACATTTTATTTCTTATACTTATGAAAAGCCTGAGGAATTTTGGGACAAATTTGTCAAAAGGATAGGATTAAAGTTTTATTCTAAATATGATAAAGTCTTAGATTTATCTCAAGGAAAGCCGTGGGCAAAGTGGTTCATTAATGGAAAATTAAATATTGGGGATCAAATTCCAGATTCTTCAGAAGTTTTCATAAAATGGATGGATGAGAAGGAGAATTCAAGGACAATAACCTATTCTGATGTACTTCAACAAGCTAAGGCAGTTTCTTCCTGGTTAAAGAAATTCGGATTAAAGAAAGGTGATACTGTAGGAATTTATATGCCAATGATACCAGAAATAGTTCCAGTATTTCTAGGAATAGCAAGAGCTGGAATGATTGCAGTTCCTTTGTTTTCGGGATTTGGTAAAGAGCCAATAAGAGTTAGAGCAGAAGATAGTGGAATGAAAGTTATTTTTACTACAGATATGACTATAAGAAAAGGAAAAGAGATAAATTCACTTGAAAATTTAGAGGGGCTTACGCTAACTAAAGTAGTTGTGGAAAGAGGCGGGAAAAAGGATAAAGATTCTATTAGTTATTCAGAAGTATTATCTACTGCTGGCGATGGGTTAGAAGTAACAGATACTGAAGACCCCTTCATGATAATTTATACTAGTGGAACTACTGGAAAACCTAAAGGGTGCGTACATACTCACGACGGTTTCCCAATAAAGGCTTCTGCAGATGTTTATTTCCAATTTGATTTGAAGAAAAGAGAGACACTCATGTGGGTTACTGATTTGGGCTGGATGATGGGTCCCTGGATGATATTGTCTGCCTTACTGTTGAGAGGGAAAATTGGGATGATTGAAGGTTATACTGCTTACTCCTTGTTGAGTAAATTTATCGAAGATATGAAGGTTGATATCCTGGGTTTATCTGCAAGTTTAATTAGAGCCTTTAGAAGTGAAGTTGAAAAAGGTAAGTTAGACGTTAGAATTGTTGGGAATACTGGTGAGCCAATTGATTATGAAAGTTGGAAGTGGCTATATGAGGCTGTTAAAGGTCCAATAATTAACTACTCTGGAGGTACTGAAATTTCTGGAGGCATATTAGGAAATTATGTAATAAATGAAATTAAACCTACCGCTTTCAACGGCTTCTCTCCTGGTATTCATGCTGATGTATTTGATGAAAATGGAAAACATGCACCAGCAAATGTTGAGGGAGAGTTAGTTGTATTAAGTGTTTGGCCTGGGATGGCAAGAGGCTTTTGGAAGGACAAAGAAAGATATCTTAACACTTATTGGAGTAGGTGGGAGGGAGTATGGGTTCACGGTGATTTAGCCTATTATGACGAAGATGGATTTTATTACATTGTTGGAAGAAGTGATGATACTATTAAGGTTGCAGGTAAAAGGGTGGGACCAGCAGAGGTTGAGCAAATAATTAACTCTTACGAAGGTGTAGTTGAAAGTGCATGTGTAGGAGTCCCAGATCCTATGAAAGGAGAAGAAATTTTATGCTTTGCTGTAACTAATAAGGAGATCAAGAAAGATGAATTATTAAATTATACACAGAGAATGTTAGGAAAAGCATTAGCACCAAAGGATATAATATTTGTTAAGGAATTGCCAAAGACTAGGAATGCTAAGATTATGAGGAGGTTAATAAGAGCAGTAGTATTAGGGAAACCTACTGGAGATATAAGTGCTCTTGAGAATCCATCAGCTTTAGAGGAAATTAAAAAAGCCCTAACTAGTTAACCATAATTGTATGATATTCCGCCTTCAGGAAATCTAAATTTTATTGCGCCAAAGGGACAAATAACTAATGCTCCCCCACATTCCAAACATCTTTCATAGTGAGCAATAATTCTTCCATCTGGCTGTGCTTCATAAGTACCAGCTGGGCAAGATACAGTACATGGTTTATCTTTGCAAGTAATACATATGTCAGTATTAACTTCTATGTGTGGTTTTGGATCTACTGAGTATTTATTTAATCCTAATCTTTTAAGTAGGGGTATCATTTTACAGCACTTACCATATCTCTTATTGCTTGGGTTAAACTTATTCCTTTCTCTTTTAATTTTAGCAAAGCATACTCTATTAAGGTCTTTCTATCTTCAGTAACTGTAAACATATCTGATAGTAAATCGCAAAGTATCTCGGTGTAATTGTTAAGAGTTGTTCCCCTATTTATCAACTCGAATCTACTATAAGCCAACTCTAGATGTTTAAGTACAAAACTTTCTTTTAACATATCGTAATATATATTCGTCTTTGTGAAGTCTTTCATTTCCACGATTTTTTTAGCTACTAACCCAGCTATCATTCCAGATGCTATTGCTAAGTCCATTCCTCTTATTGTAAACCCATCATTTATTAAAAATCCAGCAGAATCACCAACCGCAATTAAATTATCAGCATAAAGCTGTTGTAAATTCTTAAAACCGTAGTAGGGTATTGCATGGGCAGAATATTCGAGAATCTCCCCCTCAATACCAAGTTTTTCCCTGAAATTCTCTACCAGATCTTTTGCTGGCACTTCTGATTTTGGTAAGGAATCAAAAGTTACAGCCATACCAACAGATAAAGTATCCTTGTTTGTGTAAACGAATCCCCCTCCTTTTACTCCGTTAATTAAACCTACAATTGTCCTAGCTTCTCCCTCATCTTCTGATAGGCTTACGTTGGCTTTAACTATCTCTTTCACTCCTAGCATCCATTTATCTGGAGTAAAGTTTCTTAAACCTAAATATCTAAATACTACCGATGTTACTCCAGAAGCGTCAATTACTAATGGTGCTCTTAAGGTACCCCTATTAGTTTCCAACGTAATTCCACCATTCTCTCTATATGCATTTGTAACCAATGTTGAATAAGATATTAGTAAACCTAAACTTTCTGCTTCACTAGCTAGCCATCTATCAAATTTAGCTCTTAACACACTATAACTATTTTTCTTACCTTTTTCCTCGAAGGAGAATATTAGCTTTTTATTTTTACAATAAAATTCATAAGTCTCCTTTGTGATAGGTCTTTCAAGAGGAGCTCTTTCTAAAGCATCTGGTATCAATTTTTGAAGAGCATGGATATACATTCTTCCTCCAGATACATTTTTAGCACCGCTATATTCCCCTCTCTCTAAAAGTATAACGTTCAAACCCTCTTTTACTGCAGTTATTCCGGCAGATAACCCAGATAATCCTCCCCCTACAATTATCACGTCAGCATCAAAACTCACTTTTTCTTCACCTTTTCAGTCATGACCTGGCAAAACTCTATAGCATCACCTATGATGATATAATCAGCATTTTCAACAATAGGCGCTGATTTATCTTTATTTACAGCCACTATAATTTTAGCATCTTTAATCCCAGCTAAATGTTGCGGTTGGCCAGAAATTCCCAATGCGATATAAAGCTTCGGTTTAACTTTATTTCCAGATAACCCAATTTGCCTATCCTCTGGTAACCAGCCAAGTTCTGCAGTTACTGGTCTACTACCGCCTAATGCTCCTCCTAAAGCCTTAGCTAATTCTTCAGCATATTTTATATTCTCCTTACTTCCAATTCCTCTACCTACAGATACAATAATTTGTGCAGATGAAAGATCTACAGTGCTCTCTCCTTTGCTCTTAATTTCAACTCTTCTAATTCTTTTCATCTCAGTTTTAACTTGTATTATTTTGCTTTCCTTCTCTTTCACTTCAACGTTTTTCTTACTTACTGTTAATACTACAGGATAAGAAAACTCAATTTCAGCTATTCCCATTCCACTATAAACTACTCTTTTAGCTTTATTATTAGAGAGATCGATAACATCAGTTATTATTGGATATCTTAACAAACCAGCAACTGCCCCAGCTACAGTCTTATCCCTCTTAGTACTTCCAGTAATGACCACATCAGGTTTCAATGATGCTATATAATTGGCAATAAATTCCTCATTTATATCATCAAGTATATGTAACTCATCTACAACTTTGGTTGTCTTATTACTTATCCCTATGACATGTTCGTTAGGAAAATATGAGACAGCTGTCTTTATATAATCTATATCTTCAGAATATACTACAATCTTCATCATAAAACACCTTCTTGAGATAAATAATTGAGAAGTTTATCTACAGCTTCTTCCATTTTACCTTCAATTATAATCTTTTTCCTAGTTATTACATATGGCGAAACATTAACAATTTTCACCTTTGGCTGTTTATTATAATCAATATTTTTCACTGGCTTTTTTGACGACTCAAGTATCTGCTTAACACTAGGTATTCTAGGAGTATTTATCTCACCTACAACGGAAATTATTGCCGGTAAATCCGTCTCTACAATCTCTTGGAATGTTGTCAAATTCCTCTCAACCCTTACTTTATTACCTTCAATTGTAATCGACTTAGCATAAGTGACTACGGGATAATTTAAGAGTGAAGCGAGATAGGAGGAAAATACTGATGTACTACTATCAGTGGTAGATTCTCCAGTAAGAATTATATCAGGTTTTATTGGTGAAATAGTTTCAGCTATTGCCTCAGCAGTTGTCATTACGTCTGGCTCCTTCATGTTTATTGCTATTACCTCATCTAAACCCATAGCTAGTGCTTCTCTAATACTTTTTCTGTCTGTATTTCCAGCAGTAACTCCTATCGCTTTTCCTCCATATTTCTCCTTTATCCTAACAGCTTCTTCAATTGCATTTTTATCATATGTACTAATTTTTGGAGGAACGTTTAAGTCTAGTTTGTCTCCGACTATTTTAATTAAAGTATCGTCGGGAACTATTTTAAAACAAGTTACTATATTCATCAAAAAATACAAGATTTTAACTCATTAATATTATTTGCTTAACATTTTTTAGTTATTAGATGCATTTATATGTGATGGTATTCCCTTTAAAGTCAATAGAGGATTTTACTATAGATTTAACTCAAGATCATGAATTATTAAGGAATGCTGTAAGGGAGTTTGCTGAAAACGAAGTGAAAAAATACGTAGACAAGGGAGAGGTAGAAAGGGATTTTCCTAAAGATCTTAAAGAAAGGGCTAAAGATTTAGGACTTTACGGACTTGATGTACCCACAGAATATAATGGACAAGGTGCTGATTATTTATCACTTTTGGTTACTGCTGAGGAATTAAGTAGAATTTGGACTTCTTTCTCAACTTTCTTTCTTATTCAGTGGATGTTCAACCAGGCTATTCTAAAGTGGGGTAACGAGAGTTTGAAAAAGAGATATTTAAGGGATACAGCTAAGGGTGAAAAAATAGCTGCTTTCTGCAATACTGAACCAGATGCAGGATCTGATGTAGCTGGAATTAAGTCCACTGCAAAAAAAGTTAACGATCACTATGTTCTAAATGCGAGAAAGATGTTTATCACAAATGGGGATGTTGCTGATTACTATTTAATAACTGCTAGAACTTCTCCTCCAGATCCTAAGGCTAAATGGAAAGGTATAACAGTATTTATTGTTGAAAGAGAATGGGGAGTGAAGACTGTTAGCAGAATAGAAACTACCGGGTTAAAAGCTTCACATACAGCTGAAATAATGCTTGAAGACGTAAAAGTTCCAGAAGAAAATGTACTTGGAGAAGTTGATATGGGCTTTAAATATGCTGTAGAATCTTTTGATTATGCACGTACAATCGTTTCATCACAAGCTATAGGTATAGCTCAACAAGCATTTGAGAAATTAGTCAACTATTCTCTTCAAAGAACAGCATTTGAGAAAAAACTTGCTGAATTTGAGTTAGTTCAACAAAAAGTTTCTGAGTCTCTAGACGATTTAGAGACTTCAAGGCTCTTAACGTATTGGGCTGGAACACTCTATAAAAGGGGAAGAATGCAAGAGTATATTATTGCAGCTTCTTTAGCAAAGTTCCATTCTACTGAAGCAGCTGAAAGAATAGTAATGAGGGCAATGACTGTTCATGGAGGTTATGGGGTTTCAGTATCAACTGGATTAGAGAGGCTTTTGAGGGATTTACAAATTTTGAAGACTTATGAAGGTACAAATGATATTCAGAGAATAAGTGCTGCTAGGCAATTCTACTATAGATTCATGGGTGTTAAGGTATGATAACTGAAGATGAGGTAAATAAACTTCTTAGTGAGAATGAAGCTCTCTTTAGGTTTATGGGTGCTAAGTTTGAAAAAATTGAGAGAGGTGTGGCTAAACTTTCCTTTGAATATAAAGAGGAGTTAAGTAGAATTGGAGGAATGCTTCATGGTGCTATCATATTTGCCGCTATGGATTACTCTGGTAGTTATGCTGTAAGAACTCTTGACGTAAAGGAGGCTTATACTTTAGAGTTTAATGTAATATTTCTAAAGGCAATGAAAACACCACCATTCACATTTCTAGCTAGGGTTGTAAGAGAAACTAAAAGATATGCGTATGTTGAAGTTGAGGGTTTTGACGGTAATAATGAGTTATGTGCAAAAGGAAATGGGATTTGGCATTTAATCAGAGACTAATTTATTGCAAATGCTTTTTATTTTTTCAACTACTTCTTTTTCATCCTTTTTAATGCTTGAAATAAACTCTTCAGTTTCCTTAATTAATTGTAAGAGTTCTTCGTCATTTAATGAACATACTTTTTCCTTTATATCTAACGGCACATTTTCTATTTCTTCATCTGTAGGGTTATCCTCGATCAGAAAACGTATAAAGTTTCTCACTAACGCTATAGAGTAAAAGTCCATAATTATACTATGAAGTTTATTCTAATCTATTCCTTTTTTAAAAATTTGGAGGACTTTTTAGAATTATAAATGGCAAGTTTATAAAGTTACAATACAAAATTAAGTTATGGAGAGAAGTCTAGGATTTATATTCGATCCTAACAAATGCATAGTCTGTAATGCTTGCGTTAATGCTTGTAATGAACATTATGGAAACCTGAACTGGAGATCCCTTTTAGTGTTTCAAAATGAGGTAAAAATTGGTATTTCTATTGCTTGTAATCATTGTGAAAACCCCCTTTGTATGAAAGTTTGCCCAGCTAATGCTATACATAAAGATGATATGGGAATAGTTTACATAAATGGTAATGAATGTATAGGTTGTGGTTATTGCCAATGGGCTTGTCCTTATGAAGAACCTAAGTTTAACCATGAAGGAATAATGACAAAGTGTGATTTATGTAGGCAAAGGATTTTGAAAAAAGAAGGATTGCCTTATTGTGTTGAATCATGTCCTACTGGTGCACTATCTTTCGGTTGGATAGATAAACCTAAATATGATGCACCTTACCTAGCACCTTATGATATTACAAAACCTAAGCTTGAAATAAAGAAGCCCAAAGAGGAAGAGATCAAGGCTTCACCGCTAAAGAGAAGAAGAGAGGAAAGATATATTGAACTTTTACTCTTTACAATTCTTTCTGAACTCTCTCTAGGGATTCTTATAACTAGGATTCCGTTTTATTCCTTAATCTCTCTCATTCTTTTAGCTATTGGTTTAGTTCCGTCGATTTTCCACGTTAATAGAAGAGAAAGGGCTTATAGGGTTATAATGAATTTAAAATCTTCTTGGCTTAGTAGGGAAGTATTCTTTGGCGGTTTATCATTCCTTTCATTACTACTGGAACTCGTAACACCTAGTTTATACTACTTATCAGTTATACTAATTTCCTTATCTGTATTTTCGTCCATTATGATATATATGCTAAAGACCACACCCTCTTGGTATAATCCTAATACACCGTTATCCTTCATAGGTACTATATTTACCGTATTCCCATTAGGATTTTACTTCACTCACTCTCTGCTATTCTTACTAATTCCTTTAGTTTTTGGAGTTATTGAAATAAGTCTTGCAAGGAAAGAGAAAATACTACATATACCGTATTTGATACTCTTGGTAATTTCTATCTTTATCCCGTTAATAAGTATTCTAGCCTCATTAGTTGGTATTTCATCAGAAATCATAGCAAGACGTAATTTCTTTGAAAAGATTACATACTACGGTCTACCAAGTCCATAAACTTTTTTAATACTCAACTTTTTAAAGTATGGAAAATAAATTACATTTTGAGAGTGGTTTTTATTGCTCGAAATAAGATTTCACGGGAGAGGGGGACAAGGTGTAGTAACAGCCGCGAATTTGTTAGCTATTGCAGCGGATATTGAAGGCTTTTGGAGCTCAGCCTTTCCTTTTTATGGTGCAGAAAGAAGGGGTGCAGAAATAGAGGCTTACTGTAGAATTGATTCACAACCTATAAGAATTACTTCTCCAATTGAATATCCAGATTATGTTGTAATTTTAGACCCCTCATTATTAAAAATTTCTAATCCACTTAAAGGGTTAAAATCAAATGGGGTGGTAGTTCTCAATTCTCCTTCAGAACCCAGACTTAGTTATACTACATTTTATGTTAATGCAACTCAAATAGCTAGAGAATTAGGTTTAGTTAAATCTGGTTGGCCTTTAGTTAATGTAGTAGTTTTAGGTTCACTCTTAAAGGCAGTAAATTATATTTCCTTACCCTCGCTTGAAAAAGCAATTGACGAAGAATTTGAAGGTAAAATTGCTGAACTAAACAAGAAGGCAGTAAGAATAGCGTATGAGAAAACAACGGTGGTGAGTCCAATTGTCGCTTGACTATCAGTTCTTTCCTGTAAGTAGACCCTCTGAAGGTGGTGGGGGTAAAACTGGAAATTGGAGAATTGTAAAGCCAGTTGTTGATTTAAATAAGTGTATTGGCTGCAAAGCTTGTTTCTTATGGTGCCCAGAAAATACTATCATACCAACTGATGGTAAAGTATCAATAAATTATGAGTACTGCAAAGGTTGTGGAGTCTGTTCAAACGTATGCCCGGTAAAAGCAATAAGTATGGTGAGTGAAAATGATTAGTAAAGTAATTTCTGGGAATGAAGCTGTAGCTTTAGGAGTTAAACTGTCTAGGGTAAAAGTGATAGCAATCTATCCAATAACCCCACAGACATATATAATAGAAGAACTTGCTGCTATGAGAGATAAAGGGGAATTAGATGCTGAAGTAATTAGAGTTGAGAGCGAGCATTCTGCAATGGCAGCTGTTTATGGTGCTGCATCTGCTGGAGTAAGAGTTTATACTGCTACTGCATCTCAAGGACTACTTTACATGCATGAAATGATTTGGTGGGTCGCTGGTAGTAGAATACCTATTGTTATGACTGTAGGTACCAGAGCCGTTGGAGCTCCATGGAATATTTGGAATGAGCATACGGATTTTATGAGCGAGAGAGATAGTGGTTGGCTTATGGCATTTGCATCAACTCCTCAAGAAGCTTTGGATCTAACAATTCAAGCCTTTAAAATATCTGAAGATGAAAAGGTTTTCTTGCCAATGATGGTAGGAATGGACGGATTTATTCTTTCCCACACTAAGACCAGAGTTTATATTCCTAGTCAGGAAGAAGTTGATTCGTTCTTACCCCCAAGGAAACAGCCTTATGTTTTAGATCCAGAAGATCCTGTTGATATTGGAAATATGTTTCAACCAATTGATTACATGAAGTTTAGGCATTCGATGCATCTAGCTATGTTAAACTCTAAGGAGGTAATCAAAGAGATTGGAAAGGAATATGAGAAAAAAGTAGTACCAGTAGGTTCATATTCTTCTTTAAACGAATCTTATAAACTCGATGATGCGGAATATGCTCTAGTATCCATGGGTGCGTGGTCTTTAGATGCTATGCAAGTTGTAGATGAATTAAGAAATATGGGAGTGAAAATAGGTCTCTATAGGATCAGATATGTTAGACCTTGGGATGAAGAAGATATTAAAAGAAAATTAGGAGATAAAGATGGAATCTTAGTGCTTGATAGGTCAGTGAGCTTTGGTAGAGGAGGGCATTTATACCTAGAGTTAAAAGCAACTTTACCAGATGTTAATATAAAAGGAGTAGTTACTGGTTTAGGCGGAGTAGCTATTAATAAGGATTCAATTTCTTCCCTAACGAAAAAGTTTATTGAAGGTAAGACAGACGGCGAATGGTTTTATCCGAGTGAGGTGGAAAAAGTTGAGCTTAGGAGTCCGAGATATATTAAATAAACCCCGATTATTACCCGGTACTTCAGCTTGTCCAGGTTGTCCAGAGAATATAGCATTAAAATCAATAAGTATGGCTCTAGGAGAAAATGCTGTGTTTATCGTTGTTGCTGGTTGTTCTTCGATAATTCAAGGTATGGGTCCAAAATCAACTTATAATTACCCAGTATTGAATATAGCTTTTGCAGCTGGCCCAGCAGCAGCTGCTGGAATGGCTAAAGCATTTAAGATGAGGAACAAAAACATTAAACCAGTTGTATGGGCAGGAGATGGTGGTACTGCAGATATAGGTTTTGCTTCATTAAGCGGTGCTGCTGAAAGAAATGATAACATTCTTTACATCTGCGTTGATAATGAGGCTTACATGAATACTGGGGGGCATAGAAGTGGTTCCACACCATTTGGGGCTAAAACAGCTTCAACGCCTGGTGGTAAAAAAGAAAATAAAAAAGACTTACCGCTTATTATGATGGCTCATCACATTCCTTATGTTGCTACGGCTAGTGTAGGCTATCTACACGATTTAATGGAAAAGGTTAAAAAGGCTAGAAGTATTGAAGGTTTTACGTATATTCAAGTTTTAACTCCAGATCCTTATGGTTGGATGTTTGACCCTTCTAAAACAGCTGAAGTAGGGAAATTAGCAGTTCAAACATGTTATTGGCCATTAATAGAATATGAGAATGGTAAATTAACTATTTCTCAAGAGAGTATGCATTGTCTCGACAGAAGGACGAGAAAACCAATCGACGAGTTCTTAAAGATACAAGGTAGATATAAGGGGGTTTCACCAGAAATTGTGAAAGGTCTTGAAGAATATATAGATAGAATGTGGGAAAGAATAAAGAGTATATATGAGGGTAAGGTTATATTATGATGACTCTAAAATTCTTTTCGCAATTCTATAATGAACAGCATCTACTAATTTACCATCTATAGTTATTGCACCCCTTCCTGCAGAAGCGTATTTTTCGTATTCTTCCACTACTTTTTTTGCCCATTCTATTTCCTCTTTACTTGGGGAAAACACTTCGTTAGCTATTGTGACTTGATTAGGATGAATAACTTGTTTTCCTTCAAAACCAAAAGCTCTTGCTAATTCACACTCTTTCCTAAAGCTCTCTAGGTCTTTCACATCAAAAAATACTTTATCAATTGGAGGAATACCGTATGTCCTAGCTATGCTTACAATTTTCAGTCTTATATAGTCACTTCCTTCTATCTTAGGCAAATTAGCGTGTAAACTATCAGCTAAGTCAGCCGCACCCCAACTTATTCCTACTATTCCTTCACTCCTAATTATATCTTCAATTTTAACTAGACCCTTTGCTGTTTCTATTATTGGTAAAACTTTCTTTCCAGTCATTTTATGAAGGAAAGAAAGATCAATTTCGGCTTTTGGAATAACTATACAATCAATATCACTTTTTATCACAAAATCAAGATCTTTTATAGATTCTTTAGTTGAGAGCGAGTTGATTCTAACGCAAATTAAGCTTCTTTTAATGTTTAATGAGGGCAAAAGAGATAAGAGTAGTTCTCTAGCCTTATCTTTTTCTTGTGTAGGTACAGCATCCTCTAAATCAAAAATAAAAGAGTCTGCGTTTATACTTTCAGTTTTCTTAATCATTTTCTCATTATTACCCGGGACATAAAGTTGTGATCTTAACAAGAGGGGTCACTATAAAAAATCTTAACTTAAGGATTTTACAACTTTTTCAATTTCATCATAGGGCGGTTCTTTCGTAGGATCGTCTGAAACCCATTTATACCTTACTTTACCTTCCTTATCTATTACGAAAACAGCTCTTTTAGCTAGGACATACCCTGGAAGTGCTGGAAACTCCCACGCTACATTATATTTTTTCACTACTTCTCTGTTATAATCACTTAAAATGGTAAAGTTTAGCTTATTATGTTCTTTAAAAGCTTTATTACTAAATGGAGGATCAACACTAATTCCTAGTACTACAGCATTTACTTGATTAAATTTCGCCATAGAATCTCTAAAAGTACACATTTCCTTAGTACAAACTTGTGTAAAAGCCGCTGGATAGAATGCTAGAACTACTACTTTTCCTTTTAAGGCTGAGAGCTTTACTTTCTTTAATTCTGTATCTGGTAACTCAAAATCTGGGGCTAACTCTCCTATTTCTACCATCAATAACTACTTACAGAGTATGAATATAAATATACTTTCAAATTATGCTTAAACTATAATAAATGCAAAGCTAACCTTTTTAACTAATATTATACTTTCAACTTATGCTTGTAAGTGTAAAATGGCTTTACGAGAATTTAAATGAAGTGAAGATTCTGGAAATAGATTTTGATCCAGAGATTAATTATTATGAAGGTCATATACCTAGTGCTTTACTTTTACCATGGAAGTCATTACTTCACGATAAGATAAGGGATTTCGCACCACCAGAAAAGTTCAGCAAAGTACTAGGTAATTTAGGGGTCAAAGAGGACGACTTAATCGTTTTATATAGTGACATGGGTAACAGATATGCATTCTATACTTATTGGTTAATGAAAGCTTACGGTCACGAAAACGTTGCTATACTTAATGGCGGTATATATAAGTGGTTAAAAGAAGGTTATCCAGTAGAGAATGAGCCTACGTTTCCATCTAAAAAATCTAACTATATTGTTAAAAGAGTAGATTGGAGTTCGCGTATACTCTTATGGGAATTACTTTCAAAGTTGAACTCTATCGAGTTAATAGATGCTAGAAATAGAGAAGAGTATGAAGGTTTAACATCTGCTCCACCAGAACATAAATGTGAGCAAACGCAAGTCAGTGGTCATATACCTAATGCCAAGAATATCCCCTGGACAATCTTATTTAATGAAGACGGCACTTTGAAAGGAAGAGAAGAACTAGAAAAAATATTTTCTAGTATAAATAAGGATAAAGAAATAGTAGTATACTGTAGGACTGGAGCGAGAGCTTCAGCAGTTTGGTACGTGTTGAAGGAAGTTCTTTCCTATAAAAATGTTAGACTTTATGATGGTTCATGGGTAGAGTATGGTAATTTAGTAGGGGTACCAATTGAACGTTAAACAATTAAAAACTTGTTATATAGTCAAAATCGAATTAACTATTATAGTTTAATTTTTCTATTTTCTCTCAAATTGGAAATAGTTTTACCTCATTTGTTACCATAATAATGCTAAGAAAAAATATGAATAGTTGTTCATATTTTACATTAATTACTTTTTATACGAAACGAATACAAAAATTTTTATATTGTAATGAGTAGAAAGACATAATGTTTCCTCCTCAATTCGGATACTACAGACCATCATCTCTTGCAGACGCATTAGATTTCATGAGTGGTGGGGGTACAAAACCTCTTGCTGGAGGACAAAGTTTAATACCTATGTTAAAGTTTCGCCTTATACAACCTAAATTCCTTGTTGACCTTAACTCTCTTAGGGAATTATACTTCATAAGAGATGAGGGAAATACAGTCTCTATAGGTTCTATGATAAAACACGCTGATATTGTTAAAGATCTAACTATAAGGAATAAATTACCGTTACTTTCACATACAGCATTGAAAGTTGGAGATATGCAGGTTAGAAACATGGGTACAATAGGTGGAAGTCTAAGTAACGCCGATCCATCGGCAGATTATCCTGCAGTAGCACTAGCCTATGATGCAAAAATGGTTTTAATTTCATCTTCTGGAGAAAGAGAAGTTTCTGCAAAGGACTTCTTTAAGGGTCCATTCACTACTGAACTTAGAGAAGATGAAATACTTAGAGAGATAAAATTCCCTGTACTTCAAGGTTACAAATTTAAGTACGAGAAAATTGTTAGAAGAGCCGGAGACTTTGCTTTAGTTGGAATGGCAGTTTTAGCCAAAGTTGAAGGTAATAAGGTTGAAGATGTAAGAGTAGCCTATACTGGGGTTAGTGATAAGCCTTATAGGCCCTATGAGCTTGAGAAAATGCTAGTCGGTGAAGCTTCATTAAGTAAGATTAAGGAATTTGCAGAAAAAGTTTCAAACTCCATTAATCCTCCCTCTGATTCAAGAGGGAGTTCATCTTATAGAAGGAAAGTTACTCAACTCGTTACCATAAATGTGTTAAAAGAGGTGTTAGGAGTTGTTAGTTAGACCGGGAGAAAAGGTAAAAATTAGGGTAAAAGTTAACGGAGTTTGGTATGAAAGAGATATTGAGCCTAGAATGTTATTAGTACATTTCTTAAGGGACGAACTAGGCTTAACTGGTACAAAAGTTGGTTGCGATACCTCTACTTGTGGTGCTTGTACAGTATTAATGAATGGTAAGTCAGTTAAATCATGTACAGTATTAGCTGTTCAAGCTGATGGTGCAGAGATAACTACTATTGAAGGCTTATCATCAGATAGTAAATTACACCCAATCCAAGAGGCATTTAAAGATAATTTTGCCTTACAATGCGGTTATTGCACACCTGGTATGATTATGCAAACTTACTATTTACTTAAGGAAAACCCGTCACCCACAGAAGAGGAAATAAGAGATGGCTTACACGGTAATATTTGCAGATGTACTGGTTATCAAAACATAATAAAAGCTGTACAAGATGCTTCTAAGAGGATGAGAGCATGAGGTATGTTGGTCAAGCAGTTAAAAGACTTTATGATGATAAGTTCGTAACCGGAAAAAGTACCTATGTGGATGATATTCAAATATCAGCACTATATGCCGGATTTGTAAGAAGTCCCTATTCACATGCTAAAATAAAGAGTATTGATGTTACAGACGCGTTAAAAGTCCCCGGTATAGTTGCTGTATACACTTACAAGGATTTAGCACCGTTAATAAAAGACGGTATAAGAATTTGGACCACATATGAAGATCCGAGGATGTGGAAGTTTGTTCCCAGAAAGCCATTAGCAGATGGTAAAGTTAGATTTGCCGGTGAGCCTGTAGCAATAGTTATTGGTGTAAATAAATATGTTGTTAGAGATGCTATTGATAAAGTGAACGTTGATTATGAGAAATTACCGCCAGTAGTAAAAATGGAAGAGGCTTTAGAAGATAAAGTAATAATCCACGAAGAGTTAAAAACTAATGTAGCCTTTGATCAAACCTTTAATGGTGGAAATGTAGAAGAAGCTTTTAAGCAAGCAGATAAAGTTATCCCAGTTGAAATAACCAATAATAGATTAATTCCATCACCAATGGAACCGAGAGGTATAGTTTCACGCTATGAAGGCGGAACGTTAACAATATGGTATTCTACTCAAGTTCCTCATTTAGCTAGGAGTGAATTTGCGAGAATATTTGGAGTTCCAGCTAGTAAAATAAGAGTAATAATGCCAGATGTTGGCGGAGCTTTTGGAAGCAAAGTTAACTTTATGCCAGAAGAAGTTAGCGTTATAGCATCCTCAATAAAGTTAGGAAGAGCTGTAAGATGGACAGCTACCAGAAGCGAGGAAATGTTAGCATCAGAGGCCAGACATAATACGTTTAAGGGAGAAGTAGCAGTAAAGAATGACGGTACGGTATTAGGTATAAGGGGAGACTTACTAGTTGATTTAGGTGCTTATTTAACGCTTACTGCACCATTACAACCTGCAATAATCCCACTAATGGTACCTGGACCTTATAAGATTAAAGGCGTTAGTATAAGAAGTAGGGCTGTTTATACTACTACACCACCAATTACGATGTATAGGGGTGCGAGTAGACCAGAGGCAACATTTATCATAGAGAGAATTATGAGTATTGTAGCCGATGAATTAAAGTTAGACGACGTAACTATTAGAGAGAGGAATTTGGTAAGGGCAAATGAAATGCCATATACAAATCCCTTTGGGCTGAAATACGATTCTGGTGATTACTTGGCTTTACTAAAGGATGGAATACAGAAACTTCAATACTATGAATTAAAGAAGTGGGCTGAAGAAGAGAGAAAGAAGGGAAGAAAAGTAGGAGTTGGTATGGCGTATTACCTGGAAATTAGTGGTTTTGGTCCTTGGGAATTTGGAGAAATCAGAGTCGATGAAAACGGTGATGTATTAGTTATCACTGGAGGAACTCCTCACGGTCAAGGAACAGAAACGGCAATAGCACAAGTAGTTGCAGATACTTTACAAATAGACATTAGTAGAATAAAGGTAATATGGGGAGATACAGAAACAGTAGTAGCAAGTATGGGAACTTATGGTTCAAGAACAGCTGCTGCTGCAGCTAGTGCGGCTATGGTTGCTTCAAAGGAAGTATTAGAAAAAATGAAGAGAATTGCTGCTGGGTTATTAAATGCAGATGTAGAAGAAATTGAGTATGAAAGTGGAGAATTCTATAATAAGAAAGATAAGAGTAAAAAAGTAAGTTGGAATGATGTAGCTAGAAACGGTTATTATGGTAAAGAGTTGGGAATATCAGCCCAAATAATCTTACCTGGTGATGTTACATTCCCGTATGGTGTTCATGTAGCGGTTGTTGAAGTCGATGACTATGGTATTCCTAGAGTATTAACATACAAAGCATATGATGATATAGGTAATGTAATAAATCCGGCGTTAGCTGAAGGTCAAATACACGGGGGTGGCGTGCAAGCTGTTGGACAAGCATTATATGAAGAGGCTATCATTAACGAAGATGGACAACTCACTGTTACTTATGCTGATTACTTTATACCGACAGCTGTTGAAGCACCAAAGTTCGAGAGCTACTTCGTTGAAAAACCTCACACATCAACATGGCCTACAGGTGCTAAAGGAGTAGGTGAAGCCGCATTAATAGTTGGACCAGCAGTAATTATCAGAGCATTAGAGGATGCAACAGGGAAGAGGTTTACAAAGACACCCGTTAGACCTGAAGAGATATTATGAAAGTAAGTTAATATTTTTATTTTACCTTTATCATTTGCTCTAACAAAAATGAACAACAAGTTCTATCCTCAAGACGAAGTAAAGTTTTTTGATCTTAGCTTAAAAAACCATGTTAAATGATTAATCTTTCTACTTTTAGTTTATACTTTGGGCATAATATCAATTAGCATTAGTACATAATTTAAGATAAGCGAAGTGACTTACCTGACTTGATGGGCCATACTTTTATTTTTTCCATTTCTTCATCTCCCACGTATCCACAGACTCCCACTCTCGGAGAGTTGGGTATAAACCCTGAGTTCTCATCAGCGTGTTCATGTGTTTTTAAGCAATCCTTACAGTAAGTAGATTCGTCTAAATTGCCTGTGTCTCCTAAACACTCATAACAAATATATTCTGCTTGTTTACCGCATTTAGCACAATTAAACTGTGGTTGATCGTTTCTTCCTAAAACATATATTTTTTTATCTTTTAGTTTAACGTTATCTATCACTGTTAATATGAGTTCAGTACTACTACCGAAATCATATGTATAATTGAACTTTAACCCCTTATCAAGAACATCTGAAAGCTTCTTTTTGCTAGCCGGTACGAATTCTAATATATCTGGCTCTTCCTCACTCACCTCCATTGTATTAGAAGAACCGTAATGGACTCCATTAATCATAAATTCACTTAAATGACCACAACATTCTACCCAAATATCTCTTAGAAAATTGTCTAAATCTTCCAAAGTAAAGGACGAAGGCACTGCTATATATAACCAATAATCGGAGGAAAACTTATCCTTCACCTTAATTAGGAATCCATCTATTTTTCCATTCAAGATATCCTTAACTTTATCACATGAGTTAAAATGCCTAAGAGCAGTAGAAGTAGTTATTCCTTTTTCACACCATAGGCATTTCCCTTTTGATACCATAATACTACTATATTAATAATCTGGTTAATATTTGTATATTAAACATATACTCTTTTTCATAATTGTTCCAAGGGATTAAAAGACTTGTTTCAGTTTAAGATATTAAGAGTGAACGTAACGGTATCAAAAGACATGCTTTGTATTATCAGACTCTATGTCCCTTTGCATTTACAAAAATGGGGGCGTTCAGTAATAAATCTTTCGGTCATATTTCAAGCATAGTACTAGCTAAGATTGCCACGTGGGCCCTCTAGACCCACGTGGCGATTAAGGGGAAGGGACCTTTAATCACTTTGGCTCATAAGGCTTATTATTATACCAAACACTCCATACAATCCTAGCTAATTTCCTTGCCAAAGCAGTATACAACTTCTTACCTTGCAACCTATCCTTATGAGACTCATAAAACTTCAACAATGTTGGATTCCTAGAATAATTCATCTCAGCCAAAAAGTAGAATAAGCTACGCAAATACTTATTACCCCTCTTCGAAATCCCCCTACTTATCACACTCCTACCACTCCTCTCCACAACGGGATCTAAACCACAATAAGCCACAAAAGACTCAGGCTTAGGAAAGCGCTTAACATCACCAACAACACCAATAATTATACCAGCTGCAAGCCTCCCAATCCCCGGGATCGTTAACAAAACGTGGTTCTCGGGAACTTGCTCCTCAATCATTTTCTTAACTTCTTTTAACCTCTCTTGTGTTTCCAAGAGTGTTTTTGCCAATACTCTAATTTCCTCAAGTACTATTGGTGTATATTCTAGTTGATATAGTTCTTCTTGCGCAAAATCTCCATTTGCGAGCTTTTCTAACCTTTCCTTACTTATCTTGTCATTATCACTTACTAAGAATAATGTCCTCTTCAGCCTGTTCTTGTACTTTACTTCTATATCCTTGAGGAAGAGGTAAAGTGTTACCAGTTCCCTCAAGGGGTTGTACTCGTATTCCTTAGCCTTGTCAACCATGTTTTCTAATTTTTCAGCATCATAAAAATCTGTTTTCTTCCCCCTAAACTCCTTTTCTCTTGATAACACGTTTGGGCTTACTTGTAGTACTTTTACACCCTTCTCCTTGAAGTACTGGCTAGGCCTTATTGCGTATACTCCCGTAGGTTCTAGGACTATTAGGCAAGGCTTCATTTCGAGGATTTCCTCGTAACCCTTCAAGTTGTTCTTGTATTTTCTTTCCCTCCCCCTACTTGTAATTAGATAATCTTTTGATACATCTATTCCTAATACCCCTACCTCTTTACCACACCTATATTCGTGGATTTTTCCACAATGTTCAGTCCGATGGTAGGGGTTTGTCACGCCCTCGTACGAAGACTTTGCTTCAGATAGGAGATCGACCATGTTTCCCCAGCCGAGGAGTATTACTCTCCCCGGCTATTAAAACCTATATAGGTTAAGGGGGCTGAAAGCCTCGCCAGCAGGGAATGGATAGCCCCCTTATAAAGTTTAAATATTAGCTCTTTTAATTTTCTCCTAATGGCTAGGAGGGTTAAAGCGATCAGAGCTACTGTTTCGATGAAGATCGCCCTATCTGAACCCCTCCTAGCCCTTGTGAATAACTACGTTAAGGCACTACGTTTCACCCTATTCTGGCTAAAGGAGAATGTTCCAAATCCAGAAGAGAAGGGTGTGTTAGGAAGAGTCCATGAGGAGTTATATGATAAGTTAAGAGGGGAATACAATCTACCATCAAAGGTTGCTGAGGACTGTTATAGGGATGCACTCTCAGTATACAAGGGTTGGTATAATAACCCAAGGAGGGGTAGGTTTCCTAGAGTGTATAGGCCGACTGTATGGTTAACACCAAAAGCAAGTTATAACGTGGACTTAGAAAGGATGACTGTTAGAATTGCTGGTGTCGGTGAGCTCCCAATCCTTGGTTATCCTAGAAACATTAAGGACTACGTGAACTGGAAGATGAAGGAAGCGAGACTCGTACTGAAGGATGGCAAGGCTTTCCTTAAAGTAGTTTTTGAGAAACCGTTGGAGAAAGTTGAACCTAGGGAAAGTGTTGCTGTTGATATTAACATGAATGAGATTGTTGTTGGTAAGGATGATACTCGTTATGTTAGGATTTTCACACGCCTTCATGAGGTTCATCATTGGAAGTCTTTAGCTGAAGCTCTGCAAATGAAGTACCCAAGGAGGTGGAGGGTGAATAAGAGGATTCTTGTAAGGATTAAGTACTTCTACTCTAAGGCTAAGCGAATCATGGAGGATTTTGCAAGGAAGGTTGGGAAGTGGGTTGTTGAGGTTGCAGAGGATTTTAATGCTAATGTTATTAAGTTAGAGAACCTCAAGAATTTGATTAAACATGCTTAATAAATTACCATCTGAGTTTAGGGATAAACTGTATCTTATGCAATATCGTCGTGTTCAGTATTGGGTTGAGTGGCAGGCTAAGAAACACGGCTTGTTGGTTGTGTATGTTAATCCTCGCTATTCTTCTGTCTCTTGTCCTAAGTGTGGAAAGAAGATGGTTGAGGTTTCTTATCGTTGGTTTAAGTGTATTTGTGGTTATGAGAATGATAGGGATGTTATTGGAATTATGAATCTTAACAGGAGGGGGTCTCTGACCCTCTCGTCTGCCCCTCAAATGAGGGATGTAGTCCCGAACCGATGAGGGGAACCCTCGCCCTTCAGGGCGAGGATGAAGTCAGTATTAAAAAGACTTATAGTGTTTCATATCACATAGAAAAAGATTACTTCCAAAACTTCTCATCTCTCGTTAATCAACAGAGATGTGCTTAAAAAATTCAATATGATTTTAAAAATATCAAATGTAGATTTATATACGTATGATTAGATATTATAGTTGATGAGAATATTTGTTTCAATTAAGCAAGTTCCAGATGCAGATGATTTAAGAATAGATCCAGTAACAAATAACCTTGTAAGAGAGGGAGTCCCTGCAGTAATTAATCCACCAGATTTACATGCAATTGAAGAAGGAATTAGGCTTAGAGAAAGGTATGGTGGAAAAGTTATAGTAATTACAATGGGTCCGCCACAAGCTGAAAATGCATTGAGAGAAGCAATAGCGATGGGTGCTGATGAAGCATATTTAATAACTGATAGAGCTATGGCTGGTGCTGATACATGGGCAACCTCATATACTTTGTATAAGGCAATAAAGAAGATTGGCGAAGGTGATATTTACCTATTCGGGAGAAGAGCAGTGGATGGAGAAACAGAACAAGTTGGACCACAAACTGGAAAATGGCTAGGAATTCCTTCAGTTGGTTATGTGTCTAAATTCATCGAAATTGGTGAGGGAAAAGCCAGAGTAATTAGGACTGTAGAGAATGAGGAAGAGGAAATAGAAGTTCCTTTACCTGCAGTTTTTACAGTTTTAGAAACGATAAATAAACCCAGAGAGCCTGATATTCTTAGCCTAATTAAATCAAAAACCGTTAAGATACCGAAATTATCTAAAGATGATATAGGTGCTGAGCCTAATAAAATTGGTTTAGCTGGTTCACCAACTAAAGTAATTAAAGTTCATCCACCACCAAAAACAAGAAATCCGGAAATTTACAGAGGTAATGATGCACCACAATGGGTTTATGATAAAATTGTTAAATCGTTGAAGGAAGTTAATGAAGTAAAAGAGACATATGTTAAACCTCAACCAAAGGCTAAGGTAAATGGTGAAATATGGGTTTATATAGACCATACTGGAGATGAGGTAAACAGGGTATCATGGGAAATTATGTCTGAAGGGAGAAGAATAGCAGATCTCTTAGATACTAAATTAGCTGGTGTAATAGTTGGAGATGACGAAGTTAAACCAATTATTAAAGAGGCATTTAATTACGGTGTTGATAAAGTATATCATGCTAGAGTCAAAGGATTTCCATTTTACATTAATGATGTTTATACTAGGGCTTTATCAAAAGTTATTAAGAAATATAAACCTGAAGCTATCTTCTTCCCTGGAACGAGAAATTCAAGAGAATTAGCATCAACTACCGCAATTGAAGTTGACACTGGATTAATTGCTGATTGTGTGAGTTTTGATGTAGATGAAAAAGGAATAATCTATTCAACAAGACCGGATTTTGGCGGTAAAGAAATGAGTACAATTATTTGTCCTAATCATAAGCCAGTTATGATAACAGTAAGGGGTGGTGTGTTTTATCCCATTAAAATTCCAAAGGAAGGAGAAGTCATAGTTGAGGAAATCGAAGATCTTTCTACGAAATTTAAGGTATTGAATTACACTAAACTACAGAAGAGGAATGTATTAGCTGAGGCAGATATAGTAATAGGTGTTGGTAGGGGGATTAAGTCACCAGAAAATATTAAACTCGCTGAGGAATTAGCTTCAGTACTTAACGGAGTTGTTGGTGTTTCTAAACCTTTAGCAGATATGGGATGGTATCCTAAAGAAAGGCAAATAGGTCAAACTGGGACTACAATTAGGCCTAAGCTTTACATAGCCCTCGGAATTTCTGGAGCGGTGCAACACTTAGTAGGAATTTCTGGAGCGAGAAGAATAATAGCAATAAACATAGATCCCGAAGCCCCAATATTTCAAAACTGCGATTATGGTGTAATAGGAGATATTTTTGAAGTAGTACCAGGATTAGTTAAGATCGTTAGAGAAAGGGGTGTTCCTCAATGAAATATGATGCAATTGTAATAGGTGCCGGTCCTTCCGGTTCAGCATCAGCTTACACTTTAGCAAAAAATGGGTATAAAGTACTTTTAATAGAGAGAGGCTCAGAGCCAGGGGCAAAAAATGTTTCAGGGGCAATGATAAGGGAGTCTGAAATTTCTAAAGTCTTTGAAACTAAGGATATCCCATTTGAGAGAATAGTAAAAAGAGTTAGACTAATTTTCAGAAGTAAAGATGATGAAAGTGAGATTGTAGTTAAACCCAAGAGTAAGTTATATACAGTTTCACGTTTAAAATTTGATAAATGGTTAGCTCAAAGGGCTGAAAGTGCAGGAGCATTATTAATTACTAAAACTACTGTAACTGGAATTGAAGGTAATAAGGTTATAACTGAAAGGGGAAGTGTAGAAGGAGATAAAATAATAATAGCCGAGGGAGCTAACGCTTTACTTTCAATGTCATTAGGGCTTAGAAGAGAGTTAAAGAATGAGGAAACTGTACTAGGAGTGAAAGAGGTTTATGCATCTACAAGAAATGAAGTCGAGAAGAGATTTAATTTACAAGGGGATGAAGGAGAAAGCTGGAGAATAATAACCGATTACCCTCTTCCCTCAGCTGGTTTCATTTATACTTATAAGGACTCAATAGCTATAGGAGTTGGTGCTAGGGTTGATGAGATTATAACTAGAGGTATTAGACCTTTTGAACTTTTAGATTCATTTAAGATGCCGTATGCGGAGTTGGTAAAGGGTTTCTCATTAAGGGAATACTCGGCAAAGATAATTCCAGAGAATGGATTCCCATCATTTAAACCTTGTGAAGGTGCAATTTATGTTGCCGGTGATGCATTAGGATTAATTGATCCATTAACTTTTGACGGTATCGGACCAGCAATTATATCTGGTTACTTAGCCGGGAAGGCTGAGAATTGTTACTCCTACTCAAAAACGCTTTTCGAAGCTAGAGAAATATCTAAGGTTATAAAATCAAGACCATTAGTTAAGGAATTATTACCAAACATAGGTCTTTACTCTCATCTTATTAACGATTTCTTAACAAGCTGGGTCGAAGGAGATTTTTCAAAGTTAAGATATTATAAAAGTAGTCTAGGTAAGCTCATGAAACATTTAATCTTAGGTTTAGGGGTGTTAGAATGAGAGTAGAAGAAAGGCTTTATACTTTAAGGTATAAAAGGGATGAGAAACCGCATCTAGAGATAAAAGATCAACAAACCTGCAATAAATGTCACGAAACTTATAAGTCACCGTGTATCACAGTCTGTCCAGCAAACGTATACTCTTTTGCCGAAGGAAAAATAATAGTCTCATATGAAAATTGCCTTGAATGCGGAGCTTGCAAAATAGTTTGTCCCTTCAATAACATTATTTGGAGATACCCAAGATATGGTTTAGGGATATCTTTAAGATACGGATGAGATATATAAATTCCCTTTTATTATTTTTTATCATTTATTCCTTATTTTCTCTATAGAAAAGCTAAAATAGTTTTATTGCGTATATATATTTATGATAGTAGGTCAATTAATTACCAAAAATTTAGTAAGTCTTCCTTCAAATTCAACAATTAAGGAAGTAGCAGACATGATGATAAAGGAAAATGTAGGTTCAGTAGTTCTTAAGGATGGAGAGAAGATAAGCGGGATCGTTACTGAGAGGGATATAGTCAATGCTGTTCACAGAGGATTAAGTCTCAATTCACCAGCTATCGAAATAGCCTCAACTAATTTAATAAGGATAGATTATAATAAGAGTATTTATGATGCTTTTTATTTAATGACAAGGAACAATATTAGACATTTAATAATTGAAAAAGATGGAAAATGTGTAGGAGTTATATCAATAAGAGATGTTGCTAAGGCTTTCTCTCTAATGATAGCGGAACAAATGAGTTATTGATCTTCTATCGATATCGATATATCGAAAAATTTAAATTTATTACTATCGATATCGATAGTATGAGTGAATTAATAGCAAAGCAAAAGGGTAGATTAAGGAACCTTATACTTTGGCTGTTATGGCAGTCTCCAAGGAGAGGGATAGATATTATTGATGATATATATAAGATGACCTGGGGCTGGTGGAAACCATCACCCGGCTCAGTGTATCCCTTATTAGCAAAAATGGAAGAAGAGGGAGTTATAGAGAAGTTAGATGATGGAAGATACAGTATTACACAGAAAGGAATTGAAGAGATAAAATATCTTTTACCATCAAGATATTCCGGGTCAGTGGAAGATGCAGTGGAGGAACTTAAAGGAATTTTAATGTTTTTTAAAGAAGTTGACAGAAATAAGCTTCACTCTCATAAAGAGAAAATCCTCGAATTATTAAAACTGATACAAGGGGTGGTAG